>JAGTJU010000011.1 GCA_022184915.1 Myxococcales bacterium
CCGGCTTGAGGGACCGGAACTCAGATTCCCAATAGCGCAGCACGTAGGGCTGCAGGCTGCAGAGCTTGGCCACCTCACCGATTTTGAAGTACGGCTTGTCGGGAATGCCCTCGGCACTCTCCGTTCGGTGTTTGCGACGAGTGGACATCGGGTGGGGGCCGGGGTTCCCGACCGGAACGGACCTGCGCGCCCTCTCACGTCGACGTGGGGCGTGTCCGGACGCCGGTTAGCCGTTCAGCGCGTTCTTCAGGACTTGGCTTGGCTTGAAGGTCAGCACGCGGCGAGCGCTGATCGTGATCTCTTCACCGGTCTGCGGGTTGCGGCCCGCCCTCGAGTTCTTGTCGCGCACGACGAAGTTGCCGAAGCCGGAAATCTTGATTTTTTCGCCGCGCTCGAGGGTGTCCTTGATGGTGTCGAACACGGTCTCCACGATGTCTGCCGCTTCCTTCTTCGAAAACCCCCCAACCTTCTCGTACACGATCTCAACGATGTCGGCTTTCGTCATGACACCCCATTAAGCCCCAGTTCCCGATTGAAGTCAAAGGCTTGGCCGGGCCCTCGCCCGCCCGCCTCCCGCCCTTTACGAGCGCGCAACACTCAGCGAATTTCGAGCGAAAATGAGGCCTTCAAAACCTCGAGCACGCGGGCGTGGGCTGCGTCCACCTCGGGATCGGTAAGCGTGCGGTCGTCCGCCCGGTACGTGAGCGTCCACAGCATGCCTTTTTTGCCCGTGGGTACGTAGCGCTCGTCTCGGAAGTCTTCGAGGACGGCGACCTCGCGCAGCAGGGGCTCTGCGGCCGCTCTCAAGGCCTGCGCCTGGAGCCCAGCCGTCACGATGATGTCGACCCAGAACGACACATCTCGGGTCGTGGCCGGAAAACGCGGGGGAGCTGTTGGCCTTGGCGCCACGGCGGCGATGGGGAGACAGTCGAGGTCGAGCTCCACGAAGTAGGCCGGGGTCTCGAGATGCAGGGCCTTGCGAGTGAGGGGATGGACCTCGCCCAAGAGCCCCACGCCCTTTCCTTCCACCTCGACGCGAGCGGCCACGCCCGGATGCAGAAACGGCACCTCGGCGTCGGGAAAATAGCTGGCTTGGCTGGGGACCAGGCCGTGAAGCAGAGTCTCGAGCACACGCTTCGCATCGAAGAAGTCGACGAGCGCCCCAGGCTTGAGCCAGCCCGTCAGGGGGCCGCAGAGGAGCGCAGCCACGTGCCGACGTTGCTCGAAGCCCTCGCTTCCGCCCTCCGGGGCGGGCGGAGACTTTCGCCGGACCACGGGACCGACCTCGAACAGGCGCACGGCTTCGACACCGCGGGCCAGGTTCCGCTTTGCCACCTCTGCGAGGCCCGGCAGAAGCGAGGTCCGCATCCTTTCGTGCTCCGCCGACAGAGGGTTCGCGACCTTGAGACCCTCAACCAGGTGCCCAAGGCCACCTGAGACCTCTTGACCCTGGTTTCCTGCTCCCAACGCCGCCAAATGAGCGGCCGAGACGAATCCGTAGGAGACGATTTCGTGAAGGCCTGCACCCAGTAACGTGCGACGTGCGCGGTCGGCCAGACGCTCGGGGTTCACCTCGGATTTTGCGTTGTAAATCACGCGCCGGGCAGAAACCGTTTCGTACCCTTCGTGCCGCAGCACCTCCTCCACGAGGTCGGCTTCCATCGTCAAGTCAGGTCGGTACGAGGGTACGGTCAGCTCGAGGCGGGCCGCATCGCCCTGCCCGACCCGCTGTGTGTCCCCGCAAAGCCGACTCAACGTGGCCTCGGCTTGGTCGAGGGAGCGGCCTGGGTCGCCGGAAAGACGCCGAAGCGTTGCGAGTGACAAAAATGCGCGCCGTTTCTCCGGAGGCGCCGGGTAGCGGTCGATGACCTGATCGCTCTGTTGTCCGCCCGCGAGATCACAGATCAGCGCTGCGGCTCGTGCGGCGGCCCTCGGAATCCCCTCGGCGTCGACACCTCGCTCGAAGCGGTGCGAGGATTCACTGTGCAGAGCCAGGCGCTTGGCCGTTCGTCTCACCATCACGGGATCGAAAGTTGCCGTCTCGAGCAGAACGTTGCGGGTGGTCTCCGAGATTTCGGTCGCGGCTCCCCCCATGACACCGGCCAGCGCCACAGGGCCGCGGGCGTCGGCGATGACGATATCCCCCGGCTCGAGCGCGCGGTCCACTCCGTCCAGCGTCTCGAGCCGCTCTCCGGCCCGCGCCTTCCGAACCGAGATCGCCCCCTCGAGTTTGTCGAGGTCGAAGGCATGCATCGGATGCCCGAGCTCGAGCAAGACGTAGTTTGTGACATCGACTAAGTTCGTGAGGCTCCGCATTCCACACGCCATCAGCCGAAGGCGAAGGGGCAACGGGCTCGGAGTGACCCGGACGCCGGAAAATACCCTGGCCTGGTACCGGGAGCAGCTTCGAGGATCCTCGATCGTCAGCTCGACAGCGGGCAAGCTGCTCCCCGATGCCAGGGGCGGGCTGGTCGGAATCGTCAAGGGCATGCCGTAGGCGGCTGCCAACTCGCGGGCCAGACCCAGGTGCGACAGGGCGTCCGCACGATTCGGTGTCACGTTCACCTCGAAGACGGTGTCCTCGAAGCCATAGAGCGCAGCGGGATCGGCACCCGAGGGGGCATCCGCCGGCAGGACGAGAATGCCTTCGGCCCTCTCTGCCAGGCCCAGCTCTTCCTCGCTGCAGAGCATTCCGGGCGACATCACCCCCCGTATCTCTTTGGCGACCATGGTGAATCCGGGCAACACGGCGCCCGGTGGCGCCCAGCACACCTTCACGCTGGGAGCTCCCGCTTCGGGCAGTGGGACGTTGGCGGCGCCACACACCACGTCTTCCTCCTGCGCACCGGACCTCAGTCGCACGATGCGAAGTTTGTCGGCCTTGGGATGCGGGCGGGCACCCAGCACCTCTCCTACCCGCAAGCCTGAAACACCCCGTCCGATCGTCGCTTGTCCCTCGACCTCGAAGCCAATGCGTGTGAGGTCGGCAGCGACCTGCGAGGGGTCGCGAGGCAGGCCTGGCAAAAAGTCGCGTAGCCAGTTCGAGGACACTTTCATGTTTGGCTCCTAGCCGGCCGAAAACTGGCTCAAAAATCGTATGTCGTTGTCGTAGAAGAGACGGAGGTCGGAAACGCCGTAGCGGTTCATGGCCATGCGGGAGAGGCCCATGCCGAACGCGTAGCCAGTGACGTCGTACTTGTCGTAGCCCACGGCGCGGAACACGTTCGGGTGCACCATGCCGCATCCCCCGATCTCCACCCAGCCTGTGCCCTTGCACACCCGGCACGACGCGTCTTTGCCGTCGCACTTGAAGCAGCTGGCGTCGACCTCGGGCCGAGGGCTCGGTGAAGGGAAAGAAGCTCGGGCGCAAGCGGATGCGGGTCCGCGGCCCGAAGAACCGGGCGACGAAGCCGAGCAGAGTGCCCTTGAGGTCGGCGAAGCTCACGTTGGGGCCGACCTCGAGGCACTCCATCTGCGGGAACATCGGCGTGTGGGTGGCGTCGTCATCCCGGCGGAACACCTCTCCGGGGGCAATGATGCGCACGGGAGGGGGACCTGACAGCATGGTCCGGATCTGCACGGGAGACGTGTGCGAGCGCAACACCAAGCCACCCTCTACGAAGAAGGTGTCTTGCATGTCCCGCGCGGGATGGTCGGCCGGGGTGTTGAGGGCGTCGAAATTGTGCCACTCGGTTTCGATCCAGGGGCCCGAACGCACCTCGAAACCCATCCGCGCGAACACATCCTCGATCTCGAGGCGCACCAACGTGAGCGGATGCAGGCTTCCAAGTCCTTGGCCTCGGGCGGGCAAGGTCACGTCCACGCTCCGCGCCAGGTCGGCCCTCAGCGCCACTTCGCCGACGGTCTCGAGCTGGCGGGCAATGGCGGCCTCCATCTCGGCCCGCGTCTCGTTGGCCGCAGCCCCCACGCGCGGGCGTGCCTCTCCGGAGAGGCGCCCGAGAAGCTTCATGACTTCGCTGAGGCGGCCCTTTTTGCCGAGGAAACGGGACTGAACGGCGCGGATCTCGGCTTCGCTCGAAAGTCCTGCGATCTCGGTGGCGAACGCCCCCGGGATCTGGCGTAGCTCGGCAATCAAATCATCGGCGGCGGGTTGGGCCTCGGCGCTCACGGTGTGTTCCCCCGGGACAGTGTTTGGGCCCCACAAACCAAACGCGGGAGCCCTTTCGGAGTCCCGCGTTCGTTCGTGCCAGGCCGTGTGTGATCGGCTTGCTGAATGAGGGCCGAAGGCCCTAGGCAGCCTTGGCGAGCTCGACGACCTTCGCAAATGCGTTCGGGTCGGTGAGCGCCAGGTCGGCCAGAATCTTGCGGTCCAGGTTCACCCCCGCCTTCTTCAGGCCGGCGATGAGGCGCGAGTAGGAAAGGCCCAGCTCGCGCGCGCCCGCATTGATGCGGACAATCCAGAGACCACGAAAGTCGCTCTTTCGCTTCCTTCGGTGAAACAGGGCATAACGCCACTTGCGGTGAACGGCTTCCACCGCGGACTTCCACAACCGATGTCGGCCGCCGCGGAAACCCTTGGCATGCTGCATAATCCGGTTGCGACGACGACGAGTTTTATAACCACCTTTAGCGCGAGGCATAGCCTGACTCTCTCTCTATCGAAATGCTGGAATTAACCGTAGGGCAGCAGCACCTTGATTTGGTGCTCCTGGCTCTTGGCGATGTACCCGCCCTTGCGGAGGCGGCGCTTCTGTTCCGGTGACTTGCTGGTGAGGTTGTGGCGCAGGTTGGCCCGCTTGCGCTTCACTCGCCCCTTCGCCGTCAGCTTGAAACGCTTTTTGGCGCCGCTGTTCGATTTCATCTTGTAGTTGGCCATTGGAGCGGCGGAGTATATAGAGACCACTCGGGGACGCAACAACTTTTGCGTGATTGTGCGGCGTCCTGTTGACATCGTCGAGTTGGAAGGATTCGTCACCGGCGGGCCTACCTCGAAGCCCTCAACGAACGCGGAGCGCCATCAGGTTTCAAGCCTGACGCGCTCCGAAATAGGTGAACTGGGCGGGAGCATCAACTCCCCCCGTCGCCAGGGCCCCCTCCCGGGGGCGACCTCAGTTGGACGGCGTTCCGCCCGAAGCACCAGGACCGGGAGCCCGGGGCGGGGCCGATACCGCGGCGCCGTCGGGGTTCGCGGCCGTGGGGGCCGGAGCCGGTGGCCGCGGACGGATGACTCCCGCGCGTGGGCCAATGACCATGACCATGCGCTTGCCTTCGAGCGAGGGACGCTGATCCACTTGCGCGAGGTCGCCCAGCGCTTGAAGCACGTTGCTCAGCATGGCTTCACCCGTTTCGGGGTGAACGATTTCGCGGCCCCGGAACACCACCACCAGCTTGCACTTGTTGCCCTCCATGAGGAAGCGCTTGATGTGGGCAACCTTGAACTCGAAGTCGTGCGTGTCGGTTTTCGGACGGAGTTTGATCTCCTTGACCACCACCGTGCTCTGGTGCTTCTTCGAGGCCTTTTCCTTCTTGGAGGTCTCGTACTTGAACTTACCGTAGTCGAGAATGCGACACACCGGCGGCTTTGCCCGGGGATCCACCTCGACCAACTCCAGGCCCAGTGAGTCGGCCATGGCCAGAGCTTCCTGAGTCGAGATCACACCTACTTGCTTGCCGTCGGCGCCGATGACCCGCACCTCGGGAACGCGAATGCGTCGCCCCACGCGGTGGTTGTCGTCTTGCCTTCGGTCGGGAAATGGTCGCCTTCTAATGGTCATGCTTTCTGCTTCTTACCGATGATCTGTGCCGCTACGGCAGTCCAGTCCTGCGAGAGCGGTCACCCGAACGTGGGCACCGCGGCTTCTTTCACGAGTTGCTGAGCCAGCTCTTCCACTGAGAGCGCAGGCAGTTGGGTGCCATCACGGGTCCGCGGGGACACCACGCGCGCCGCCATGTCTTTCTCCCCCACCACCAACATGTACGGAACCTTTTCGAGCTGGGCGCGACGAATCTTGGCTCCTAGCTTGTCCGCCGATTGGTCTGCTTCGACTCGCAATCCGTGTGCCGACAGAGCGGTTTTCACCTCCTCCGCCCACGCGCTCGCCTTCTCGCTGACCGTCAGCACCACCGCCTGAACGGGGGCCAGCCACAAAGGGAAGGCGCCAGCATAGTGCTCGATGAGCACCGCCATGAACCGCTCCACGGAGCCCAGCAGCGCACGGTGAATCATGACAGGCCGGCTCCGGCTTCCGGAGGGGTCGACGTATTCGAGGTCGAAGCGCTGGGGGAGCTGAAAGTCCAGCTGGAAGGTGGAACATTGCCATTCGCGGCCAAGCGCGTCGCGAATCTTGAGATCGATCTTCGGGCCGTAAAAGGCACCGCCCCCCTCGTCGACCTCGAACTTGCTCCCGGAGCGTTCCAGCACCCTCCGGATGGCCGCCTCGGCACGATCCCACTGTTCGACCTCTCCCATGAAGTCGTCAGGGCGCGTCGACAGAAAGAGGTTGAAGTTCTCGAAACCGAACGCTTTGAGGACCCCGAGTGCCATGGACACGCAGGTTTCCATTTCGGTCTCGATTTGGTCCTCACGGACGAAGAGGTGCCCGTCGTCTTGCGTAAAGCCGCGTACGCGCAAGAGGCCGTGAAGAACCCCAGAGCGTTCGTAACGGTACACGGTTCCCAGCTCCGAGTAACGTAACGGAAGGTCACGGTACGACCGCAGTTGCGAACGATAGATCGCAACGTGGAAGGGGCAGTTCATGGGCTTGACCAGATAGCGCTGGCCCTCGAGCTCCATGCCGCCAAAGAGGTTTTCCCCGTAATGAGCCAGGTGCCCCGAGGTCTCGAGAAGTTTCTCTCGCGCCACGTGAGGCGTGTACACGGGCAGATAACCGCGGCGGGCGGTTTCCCTCTTGAGGAGGTCTTCGATGGTCTGTCGGATGAACGCACCCTTCGGGTGAAAGAGTACGAAGCCAGGACCGACGAGTTCGTCTACCGAGAACAGGTCGAGCTGCTTGCCCAGCGTCCTGTGATCCCGGCGCTTTGCCTCCTCGATCTGCTTGAGGTGAGCGTCGAGCGCCTCTTGCGAGGCGAAAGCCGTGCCGTAGACACGCTGAAGCTGGGGGTTGCGTTCGTCACCCCGCCAGTAAGCGCCTGCAAACGAGAGCACCTTGAAGGCCTTGATCTCGCTCGTACGCGCCACGTGGGGGCCGCGGCACAGGTCGACGAACTCACCGTGGCGGAAGAGGGAGACCTCCTCGTCGTCCGGGAACGAATTGACGAGCTCGACCTTGTAAGGGTTGTTGGCGAACGTCCGAAGCGCTTCGGCGCGCGAGATCTCGGTTCGCTCGACCGGAAGGTCGGCCGCCACGATCTTCGCCATTTCGGATTCGATGCGCTCGATGTCCTCTGGCGAAAACGGTTCGGTGTCGATGTCGTAGAAAAAGCCCGTCTCGATCGCAGGGCCGATGGTCAATTTAGCGTTCGGACGCAGGCGCAAGATCGCATCTGCCATCACGTGAGCAGCCGTGTGGCGCAAACGTGACAACGGATCCTCGGGAACGTCGCCCCTTGGCCTGGGTCGAACGACGGAACGGTCGCTCACCTCTTCATGCCTCCCAGTGGGAATCAGCCATCGCAGCCTCGGAACCAGCCCGGCAAAGCTTGCCCACCCCGCGCCACTCCCCTTCCCTACATCGACATCGCTTCCGCCGTCCGCCCGAATCGGTCGGACGTTGCTGGCGCCTCGAGCCGCCTTCACCAAGAGCCTCACAACGTTGCGAGGGCCTCGTGCCGACGACGCTTAGGCCGCCGGCAGACAAACGGGTAGGCACGGGCAGGATTGAACTGCCGACCCCTACCGTGTCAAGGTAGTGCTCTTCCACTGAGCTACGTGCCTGTCGGGTGAAAATCAGTGTGCGTACACTAATTCCCGCGCCGCAGGTGTCAAGGAAAGAGTGAGAAGATCCGAAGTCTTTGGCGCAGGCTCCCTTGGGGGGGAACGGCCGGCGTCGGCTCTCAGCAGACCGTGGTGGACTCGATGAAGGGACCGATCCGCCGGCATGTCGTTCCCCAGCACCTTCCCGCCAGGGGCCGCCCGGACATCCACGCAGGACATTTCCCCTGGTTCCTCAATCTCACCTTCCCCTTCGCTCCCCGGCCCACGCCCCTGCCGCATTCGTGCGCGCGAGGCGGGTTCCGCTGCGCTGGACGCATGGGCTCCTGGGCACGAGTTTGCTCATGGCATCGGCGGTGCCCGTGGGGGCTCAGGAGGGGGGCGCGGTGGAGCTGGAGCGCTACCGACCTATCACCCCCGTCAACCGGGGCTTCGAGCTCGAAGGAACGAAGCCACTAGGGCATCTTGCTTTCGCGGCCGGGCTCGACATGCACAGTGCTTTCAATCCGCTGCGTGTGACGTCCCTTGCGGGAGGCGCCTCGTCGGCGACGGACGCCGTGCGCTCCGCCTGGACGGCCAACCTCTTGCTCGCTGTGGGCTTGGGCACGCGTTTCGAGGTGGCCTTGGCCCTTCCCTTCGTTCTGCGACAGGTCGGCGACGCGCCACCGGGTGCCGTGGCCCCAGCCGAAGGCGGTCTGGGGGATGCGCGGTTTACGGGCAGGGCCAGACTCTTGGATTCAGGTCGCGACGGGCTGTCTTTGAGCTCCAGCGTGACGGTCACGAGCGGCCTTGGAAACGCAGGCGTCTACCTTAACGAGGCGGGGCCCACCTTGGAGCCGCGGCTCGTGGCGGCGTGGAAACGACGCAACCTCCAGATCGGAGGTCGCCTCGGGGTACGGTTTCGGGAAGAGACGCAGCTTCTGGGGACCCGCGTTGGGCATCAGCTGAGTTTCGCCGCGGGGGTCGACCACCGCTTCGGGCGGGCGATTCATGGCGTCGCCGAAGTGGTGGGGGCCACGCCAGCGGGAGGGGACGCGTTTTCGAGGCGTTCGTCGCCCGTCGAGCTGCTCGTGGGGGGGCGGTACCAGCGCGGGCGCTTCAACGTCGGACTTGCCGGAGGTCCCGGCCTGGTCTCGGGTTTCGGCTCACCCGCGTTCCGGGTGTTGGCGTCAGCCACCTGGACGACGTCTCCCCCCGATGCAGACAGAGATGGCCTCGCGGACACCGAAGACGCCTGCCCCGATGACCCCGAGGATCGTGACGGGTTCGAGGATGTCGACGGCTGCCCGGAGCCCGACAACGATCACGACGGTGTGCTCGACCCCTTCGACCACTGTCCGCTGGACGCCGAAGATTTGGACGGGTTCGAGGATGAAGACGGCTGTCCCGACCTCGACAACGATCAAGACGGAGTGGCTGATGCCGCGGACAAGTGTCCCTCAGATCCCGAGACGCTCAACGGGTTCGAGGACGATGACGGGTGTCCCGACGAGCTTCCCAACGTCGACACCGATGGCGACGGGATCTTCGATCGGGACGATGGGTGCCCCCAGGAGCCTGAGGACCGAGACGGCTTCGAGGACGAGGATGGCTGCCCTGATCCCGACAACGACAAAGACGGCATCAACGACGCCGAAGACAAATGCCCTTCCGAACCCGAGACCATCAACGGACGAGACGACGAGGATGGCTGCCCCGACGAGGGGGCGCCGCAGGTGCGCATCGGAGACAAGGAACTCGAGGTTCTTCAAGCGGTCTTCTTCAAGACGAATCGCTTCCGAATCCGTCACCGCTTCTGGAACATCCTGAACCAGGTAGCCCTGACGCTGAAAGCGCACCCAGAGCTGGGGCGATGTGCGGTCGAGGGGCACGCGGACCAAACGGGGCCCGCCGACTGGAACAAACGTCTGTCCGTGATGCGTGCCGAGGCGGTGGTGGACTATTTGGCCCAACGGGGCGTGGATCCCAAACGGCTGGTCGCGATCGGCGTCGGCGACAAAAAGCCGTGGGCCGACAACGATACGGAAGAGGGCCGTGCGCGAAACCGTCGCGTGGTGTTTCACATCGAGGGCATCTACAGCACCAAGCCGCCCTCGGATTCCACGAAGGTTCGGGACCGAGGGCGGGGTGTCTCGCTGGGGTCCGGCGGGCACGGAGCACCCGCGGCGGGCGAGCCTGCCGAAGAGCGTAAGCCCCATCGGCGTGAAGGACGCCGGGCTCGCGAGCGCCGAGAGGACGCCAAGAGCAACGCGCCCACCGAGGAAGCGAATGAAGACGCTCCACCGGTCATCCCTGACCCGCCGAAGGCGCCTCCCCCTCCCCCTTCGGTCAAGGCCAAAACCCTGCGCGAAGCCGTCCAGCTGCCCGCACTGGGAACACAGCCTTGAGCCTATCAAACGGCGCGTGCGACCGTCACCGCTGACACCTCACGGGCGCCGGCCTCGAGGAGGGTCGTTGCACACGCCACCAAGGTGGCCCCGGTGGTGAGTACGTCATCGATTAGCACCACGGGGCGGCCCCGAATACGGTCCGGCCGATTGACCGAGAAGGCGCCTTCGGACCGCGCCCAGCGGGCGGCAATTCCACCCACACCGGCCCCCCGAGAGGGGCGATGCCGGGTGAGCCCGTCGCAGAGCCAGGAGGGGCGCTCGGACCTTTCGAGCTGGCGGAGCGCAAACCGGGCAAGCTCACTGGCTTGGTTGTATCCGCGGACCCGCAGGCGCGAGCCGTGAAGCGGCACCGGGACGAGGCCCACGTCCGGGCCCAGGCCACGCAGACCCGCCAGCACGAACTGCGACAAAGGGCGCCCCAAATCGAGTCGACCATGCTTGAACCGCAGGATGGCGGATACGAGAGCGCCGCCGTATTGCGCGCCTGACCAGGTGCGCGCGAGGGGCCAGCCCGAGGGGCAGCGTTGGCACACCTGCCCGGGGAGCTGGGGCAGCGCACACCGGGGGCAAGCTCCATCGAGCGCGAGCAACGACACCTGGCACGTCTCGCAAAATCCGGTGGTTGGCGGGACGAAGGCGTCGCAACCGGCACAGCGGGAAGGCCAGAGCAACTCGGCCGAGGCCTCGAGTCCCTGATGGGCCACGCGCACCAGCCAGGACGACCAACACGCAATCGGAGCATGCATGTCGGGCTTATCGCGGGCGCGCGAGCGAAAGTTGCGTAGCGATGTCCCGGCGGGCTTGCCACGCGATCCCCAGATCTCGGGTACGCCTTCACGGGGTGCGTGGATGGATCAAAACGAGGTCGGGGACTGGGTACGCCCCCGGGCGATCCAAGGAGAAGCCCGGCAGCTGCACGTAGAGCTGAGAGGAGGGGCCGCCGTCGAGCAAGAGCGCCGCCTGAAACTCCTCCAGCCGCGCGAGTGCGGCTGCCAGGGCCCCGGCCTCGACGGGCACGCGTGTCGAAACGAAGGTCAAGAGACGGCCCGTCGGGTCGACGGCCACGGCGCTTCGGTATGCCAGTTGGGGTTTGAGTTGCGTCGGTTTGCCGTCGACGAGCAGACGTGGCCCTACCTGGATGGCGGCGTCCACGGCCGCTTTGGGGTTGTGATCGCGGGAGTGAACGATGCGCGCGCGCCGCTCTGCGAGCGCGAGTACACCCCAGTCGACGCGGGGGCGCAGTGGGATTTTGGTTTCGCCATGGGAAACGCGTAGGCCCAACGAGCGCCACTGGGGGTCGAAGAAGCCTCCGTTGATCGCCAAGACAGAGCCGAAGCGTGAGGCGGCCCCTGCCGCCGTCGAGGCGTGCGCCTGCCCCAGGACCTCCACCCGCAGCTCGAAGAGATCGAGGTCGAAGCGCAGCAGATCCGCCTTCACATCTCTCGCGTCGAGGCGTCGATGGTGCACGCCCGGCGCCACCGGCTGCCACGTGGGTCTCTGCGCCCCCCCAAAAAAGAGCGCGAGGCCCAGCACGAGGCAGAGCGCCCCTGCCCAAAGTACAGGGCTGACCCACAGGGTCATCTGACTTCGTGACGGTGGCACGCCCCCCATCCTACCAGGGCCGAGCGGGCGTTTCGTCGGGGAGGGGGCGTGATTACTGATAGAGCTTGTCGAGCTCACGCCGGTATCTCTCCGAAACGACCTTGCGCTTTACTTTGAGGCTGGGGGTCAACTCTCCGCCCTGCTCCGTGAAGTCGATGGGCAAAACCACGTGGTGCCTGATGGTCTCGAAGCTGGCCAGGCTCTCGTTGACTGAGGCCACCGCGCGGCGGATCTCGGCTTGCACTTGTGGGTCCACGGAAGCCTTGGCCGAGTCGCCGGCAAAGCGTTTGGCGGTCTCCTCGCTCACGGTCAACAAGGCCACACAGTAGGGGCGCTTGTCGCCATAAACCATGGCCTGCCCGATGCTGGCAGATTCTGCCTTGAGGGCGTTCTCCAACGGCTGGGGAGCCACTTTCTTGCCCCCGGCAAGGACGATCAGGTCCTTTTTTCTATCGGTGATTCTGAGAAAACCGTCCTCGAGCAGCCCGACGTCGCCCGTATGGAACCAGCCGTCCGGGTCGATGGCCTCGCGGGTGGCTTCGGGGTCTTGGTGGTAGGACTTGAAGACCGAAGGTCCCCGGAGGAGGATCTCACCGTCCTCGGCGATCCGGCAGGTGATCACGTCGATGGCGGGGCCGACGGTACCGAAGCGAAAGCGGTCGGGCCGGTTCACGAACGCAGCGGACATGGTCTCGGTAAGGCCGTAGCCCTCGAGAATCAGCAGCCCTACCCCCAGGAAAAAGGCTGCAATCTCGGGAGCCAGCGGTGCGCCTCCACTGATGAGGAATCGGCATCGGTCGAGGCCGAGCTTGTGGCGCAGCTGCGAAAACACGAGGCGGTCGGCCA
The DNA here is from genome assembly GCA_022184915.1 of Myxococcales bacterium. Lineage (NCBI taxonomy): Bacteria > Pseudomonadati > Myxococcota > Myxococcia > Myxococcales > Myxococcales bacterium. The sequence goes on from JAGTJU010000011.1 coordinate 12,691, forward strand.
GCGAGCCGAGGAGTCCCTCACCGGGCTCGCCGCGCCTGCGGGCTTCAGCGCGCCGCTGCCCGATCTCGAACGCCCATGTGAGCGCGGCCTTGCGCGCAGGCGAACCCATCCGGAGCGAAGACTGGATGCCGCTGTGAAACTTTTCGAAGATACGAGGCACTCCAGCCATGAAGGTGGGCCGAATCTCGAGCAGGTTGTCGCGGATCTTCGCCAACCCTTCGGAAAACGATGTGACCGCCCCGAAGAAGGGTGAAGCCCATGCCATTTCGCGACCGAGTACGTGAGCCAAGGGCAAAAACAGGTATTGCTCGTCGTCCTCCCGTATCGTGAGCGCGCGACAGGCGCTTGCGAGAGAGCTCGTGAACACCTCGTTTTCGATGACCACCCCCTTGGGTTGTCCCGTCGTTCCCGAGGTGTAGATGATGGTGAACGGCGCCTGGGGTGTGCTGGCCTCGCCGCGCTGGGTGAGTTCGTCAGGGTGCTCGAGACGGAACTGTCGCCCCCGCTGCCGCAGCGTCGCCAGGTCGAGCACCCGTGCGCGCGCTTCGCCCGCCGTCTCGAGCAGGGCCGCGACCTCGAGGCGTGGACGTCCGCGCGTATCGCCCCGCGTCCGCCGCGTGTCGTCGGCGATGTACACAACGGTCAGGCCCCGCTTCACCTCGGGAAGCAGCTTCTCGAGCTGAGCGGCGTCCTCCGCAATGGCGAAGCGCGCGCCACTGTGAACCGCGACGAACCGGGTCTGCTCCGGCGTGGCGCTCGGATACACGGGGACCGAAACCGCCCCGGCCAGCACGCAGGCGATGTCCGCCAGCATCCACTCGAGGCGGGTCTCCGAGAGGATGCACACCCGGTCACCCGGCACGAGACCCAGGGCACAGAGCCCCCCGGCGATCTCCTGGGCGACGACATGCGCTTCGCTGTAGGTGGTGGTCACCCACCCCGAGGGGGTGCGGTGCCGGAAGGCTGGACGCGATGCGTAGCGGGCGCAGATCGAGGCCCAAAGGGCATGTGCCGTCCCGAACGTTCTCACCTCCCCGGAAGCCATCTTTCAGATATTGTCCTCGCGGACAGGCTCGTCAACAACTTACCCTTGCGAACGGCGCCCTGCGGCGCCTAGGATCGACTCGTTGGTTCCCGCCGAAATTCCGCCGCGCTACCGCGTCCTTGGAGAAGTGGGCCAAGGGGGCATGGCGATCGTGTACCGTGCGCGGGACGAGACCCTGGGCCGAGAGGTGGCGGTGAAGGTGCTGCACGGGCACCTCATGGCCGAAGGCGAGTCGAAAGCGCGGCTCGAGCGTGAGGCACAAGCCGTTGCCAAGCTCCAGCACGACAACATCGTCCAGATCTTCGACTATTCGGGGCCGCACTCTCCGTCATCGTTCATCGTGACCGAGTTCATCGAGGGCCAAACGCTCAAGCAGTGGCTCGGCCTTCACCAGTTCCCCTACCCCGAGCTGGCGGCTCTGGTGGTGATCGAGGTGGCCAACGCGGTCGCCCATGCCCACGGCGTCGGGATCTTGCATCGCGACATCAAGCCCGAAAACGTCATGGTCCGCCGGGACGGCGTCCTGAAGCTCATGGATTTCGGGGTGGCACAGGTGATGGACCTCGAACGCATGACCGTCACGGGGCAGCTCATCGGGTCGCCGGCGTACATGGCGCCCGAGCTCATCGAAGGACGCCCTGTAGATGTCCGGACGGATGTGTTCGCTTTGGGCATCATGCTGTACCAGCTCTCTACGGGATCCCTGCCCTTCGCGGGCCGCAACCCGCACGAGGTGTTCAAGCGCATTACCGACGCCCGCTACCCCGATCCCCGCAGCAAAAACCCCCTCATCGGTTCCCAGTTGACGAAAATCGTGGCGCGAGCCCTCGCCCGGGAGCCGGACGATCGGTACCCCACGGCCCAGGCGCTCGTCGACGATCTGCGCGCCTATGCGTCCGAGGCGGGCCTCGGTGAGACGCGCACGACCTTGGCCACGTTCTTCGGCAATCCAGAAGGAAAACAGGCCGAGCTTCGCCCTCACATCCTCTCGCAGCTGACGGCCTCGGGCGCCAAAGCGCAGAGCCAGAAGAAGATGGCTTTGGCCCTCGAGCTGTGGAACCGCGCCTTGGCTCTCGATCCCACTTATCCTCCGGCGTTGATGGCGGTCCGCTCGCTGGAGCGGGGGCAGCGCTTGCGCCGCACACTGGTGGGCGTGGCCGCCGCGGGCGCACTCGCCCTTGGCACCTTTGCGGTGTTCAAGTTGGTGCCTCCTCCCGCGACAGAGCCACCCCCCGATTCTGTCGCGGAGGGCGCGGGGAGCGCTGGGGAGGCTCCGGTGGCGCACTCGGTCCAGCACCAGGCGCGCCCGGGGCCAGCCGCATCTCCCCCGGCGCCTGTTGCCGCCTTGTCGCCGAGCCTGCCAGCCGAGTCCGGCTCGCCCGCCGAGCTGCCCGGAGCCTTCGGTGCGGCCGATGGCACGACCATGCCGCGCGGAGAGCCGCTCCGACGAGCCCGGCAGCGGGCAAGAACGGTCCTCCAGGCACCTGCCGCGACCTCGGTGGCGGTTCCGGCGCCGACGGTCCGGTTCACCCTTGGTCCAAACCCCCTCAATGTCGAGGTGTACCTCGACGGGACGAAGCAGTTCGATTTCGGCCCCGAGCGCCACAGCCTGGACGTCCCGTGGGACGGCACTCACGTCGTCGAGTTCCGCAAGCGAGGCTTTTACACCTTCAAGGTCGACGTGGGGCCCAGCTTGTACCGACCTGTGAACGACCACATCACGGGCCGCTTGCAAGGGCTTCCGGCACCTCTCGTGGTCAAGGTCATGCCGCCGGGCCGCAAGGCGCAGGTGCTGGTCAGTGCCCACGACGGCGGGTCCGATGCGTGGCAGTTCGCCGCGCTACCCGGCCAGGTGGTGCGGGTGCCCTTCGAGCCGGGGGACGAGTTGAGGAAGCGCTTGGTCGTGACGGTCGTGCCAGACGACGCGGCTCCTCAGATTCGGGAGATCACGGTGATGCCTGGACAGCCGCAGACGCTGCTGGTCGAATTGCCCTGAGCCCGGCTCCTTCGTCATGCCTTCGCTGCTTCTCGCCGCCGTCGCCGCTTCGCTCAGCGTCGCCACAGTGCCCAACCCCGGGGCCCGTGCGGCTCTATTTTGGGGCGCTGCCCCCGATCCCGCGGTCGGCGTAGAGGCTTCTCCCACCCTGCCCTCCCCCGAGCGCCCGCTGCTGCCTTCGGAGGCGTTCGCTCGAGGCCGGGTGGCCTTCGACCGAGGAGAGTACGCTCGCGCGATCACACTGCTTCGCCCCCTGCTTTACCCCGAAATCCGCCTGGACGAAGAGAGCCAGGTTGTCAGGTCTCATCGCATGCTGGGCGTGGCCCACCTCTTCGAGAACCAGCCCGAGGAGGCCCGCCAGGAATTTTTGCGTCTTTTGGAGCTCCGCCCCGACTATCGCTTCGATCCGCTCCTGGATCCTCCGCGGGTCGTGGACTTCTTCAATCAGATTCTGCGGGAACAGGAGGGCCAGATAGCAGCCCTCGAGGCCCGCAGGCGCCAAGCCGAGGCGACTGAAAGGCTCCGTGCGGCGGAGGCGGCCGCGCCGCCCAAGGTGATTGTGAGGGAGTACGAACGGCGTTCGTTGGCTGTGGCGCTGCTTCCCTTCGGAGCGGGACAGTTCCAAAACGAGCAGAGCGCCAAGGGGTGGGCGTTCCTGGCAGCCGAGTCCACGTTGGCAGGTGTTTCGATGGCGGCGGCCACGGCGAACTTCCTGTTGTATGGCGCGATGTCGAGATTGCCTTGCAAGGACGCACCCCCGGTGGCCAACGGGGCCTCTGGGAGGTGTGCCGGTGACGACGTGGATCGCACCGACGAGCGGCGGTCGACGTTGCTGCTCAACGTTCAGCTGGTGAGCGGCGGCCTCTTTTTTGCGGTAGCCGCCTGGGGCATCGTCGACGCATTGCTTCACTTCGAGGCCCGTGTGCCGCTTGGCGAGCCGGCGCCCCTGTCCCGGCCGCGGGTGTCGTTCGTGCCCACCCTGTCCCCGTCGGGTGTCGGAACGCATCTGGAACTCAGGTTCTAGCGCCGGGCTCAGACGCCCCCTTATGTATGCCTTTCCCGTTTGGCGGCCAGGCATGGTAGTTAGGCTGTTCGAGGTGAGCTTATGGCGCTTCGCGCTGTGAACTTGGCCTCGGACGACGGACGCACATGGCAACGCTCAGAATTCAGCTCCCCGCGTCAGGGGTGAAGGTGTACCACATCTACAAAAAGCTCACGTCGCTTGGGCGAGGTGACGACTGTGACGTGGTCCTGCCAGACCCCCTGCTTGGGGAGGCGCACGCACACATCAACTTCGACGGCCGCGACTTCCACCTGGCGCTTCTCGAGCGGGGCACCGAGATGTTCGTGAATGGCCGCAAACGGACCAAACACCGGCTTGGGCACGAGGATCGGGTCCGCCTTGGGCCCGTGGAGATCGAGTTTTCTCTCTACGACACGCCCGTTTCCGACGACGTGGCGGCAAAGACTATCGCCGAGCTCAACTCGTACAAGAAGCTCTTCGAGTTTTCTCAGCACCTGATGAGCAACTACGAGGTGCCCGCCCTGCTCGAATCGCTCATCGACATGGTCATCCAGGTGAGCAACGCCGACAAGGGCTTCATCGTGTTGATGGAGTCCGGAGATCCGGTCGTGAAGGTTGCCCGGAACTTGCGTCGCGAGAGCATCTCTAACGCCATCAGCCACGTCTCGGATTCCATCCTCGCGAAGGTGGTTGAAACCAGAAAGGCGCTCATCGTCTCCGACGCCCTCAATGATGACGCGTTCAGCACGGCAGCCTCGGTCGTGAACCTCAAGCTCACGTCCGTGATGTGCGTTCCGCTGCTCGAACGAGGGGATCTCTTGGGGGTGATCTACGTGGGCAACGACAACGTCGCGCGTCTGTTCGACGACACCCACCTCGAGTTGCTCTCCATCTTCGCCGCCCAGGCCTCTCTCATCATTCGCAACGCCCTCCTGGTCAACGAGCTCACGCTCGACAAGCGCTCGTTGCTGGAGCAGCTCGAGCGCATGCGCTTTGGCGAGATCGTTGGCTCTTGTCCGCCGATGCAAGAGGTTTTTCGCAAAGTCCAGAAGGTGTCGGCCACGGACATCTCCGTATTGGTGACGGGCGAGACCGGCACCGGGAAGGAGCTCATCGCACGCGAGCTGCACAACCGCTCGAGCCGGGCCAAGGGGCCCTTCGTTACGATCAACTGCGGGGCCATCCCTGAAAACCTGCTCGAATCCGAGCTCTTTGGCTATGCTCGGGGTGCCTTTACGGGAGCCGTGAGCAACAAGTTGGGTCGATTCCAGACAGCCAACGGCGGCTCCTTGTTCTTGGACGAGATTGGGGAAATGCCCATGTCGCTGCAGGTGAAGATCCTGCGCGCCCTTCAGGAGCGGGTGGTGGTGCGGGTGGGTGACACCCGACAAGAGCAGGTGGACATTCGTGTGATCGCTGCCACTCATCGAAACCTGGAACAGGAGATCAAGGCGGGCCGCTTCCGGGAAGATCTCTACTACCGCCTCAACGTCGTGCAGCTTCATTTGCCGCCGCTGCGCGAACGCGGCGATGACATCGTCATGCTGGCTCGCTACATGCTGGGCCGTTACGCCCCGGAGTACGGCAGCAAGGTGAAGGGATTTTCGCCGGGGGCCATTGCAGCCCTCAAGCGGCACGACTGGCCGGGCAACATCCGTGAGCTGGAAAACCGGATGAAGAAGGCGGTCGTGCTCGCTGACAAGGCTCTGCTGGGTCCCGAGGACTTGGGCCTGACCCCGGCGGAGCTGCCCCCGATTCTTCCGTTGAACGAGGCCAAGGAACAGTTTCAGCGCAACTACATCAACGAGATCCTGGCTCTCAACGACGGCAACCGTACCAAAACTGCGCGGGACCTGGGCGTGGATCCCCGCACCATCTTTCGCCACCTCGAAAGGGACGACGGCCCTTCCCTGGGGGGATCCGAGTCCCCAGCGCCCGACGACCTCTAGCGTAGGCCATGAAGGAGGGCAGCTGGGTCTCCTTTGGGACTCAGCCCCCCCGTTCGGCCCGCGGTCTCCTGCAGGTGCGCATGTTGTTTTTCGAACGCTCAGGGGGGCTGGTAGTATGCCTGGGCGTGTCGCCGCCCCCCCTCCGTTTGCTGCGAGCCCTCGGGCGCTCGAGTTGGCGGGCTTCGTGTGCGCGGCCCTTGCAGGCCATGTGGCGAGGGGTACTTGGGCTCTCTCTCTGCCTCAGCGCCGCCTGTATCGTTCCGGTGGCCCCCGAATTCGAGCCTCCCGAGCCGAATCTGAGCCCCTATGTGGTCAGCGCTAGCCCCCCCATCGGCGGGCTTGTCGGCGATCAAGACCTCGAGGTGGTGCTGGCGGATCCGAACCCTGGCGACACTCTTTCGCTACGCTGGGTGTTCAACTATCCGCCCTTCTCTGCGTCCGCGAGCCGTGTGTTCGTAGGTGAACTTCTGCCGCCTCCCGAGGGCGGTGGGCAGGTGCGGGCCCGGGTTGCGCGCATTCGCCCCACGTGTTTTCGAGACCTCGTCCCAGGGTTGGCTCGGCACCGTGCCATGCTGGTCGTCTCCGATCGCGGTTTTGCGGAACCCACGTCCTCCGAGTTTCCCTTCGATGCCGTACCCGTGGACGCCCATGTGCTTCGGGTCACCTGGGTGGTCGAGAAGGACTGTCGGTGATGCGGGGGGCGGAGGCTGCCACCCGGGCTCTCGTTGTCGGCCTTCTAGTGGCGAGCTGCGAAACCGTCGAGGTGGCCGACGGCTGCCGCCAGGACAGCGAGTGTCCATCGGGGCAGGCGTGTTGGGTTGCCACCTGCGCTCCGCGGGCACTCCCTCAGAGCTTCTCGGTGGTCGTGGTACCGGACGGCAAAGCGGGCGCCGCACGCACGGAGCTCGTGGCACATGCTTTCGGCAGCGGCCTCACCGTCGTGCCTTTGGCCCGTCCCGTCGCTCTTCAAGGCACCGTGGAGTCTCTCAGAACGGCGCCCTTCGCGCAGGCAGGCGCAGGGGAACTCTCCGTGGTGGTCACCTTGCCTTCGTTGGTTCCCGGTTTGGCGCCCGTCGAGACGCTCGCCACGGCCACCCTGCCCGGCCCCGGAGGTGTGGCCTCCTTTTCGCTGAAGTTGCCCGCCAACCGGCTCAACGAGCCCGCCTCCTTCGCGGTCAGACCGAAAGGCGCGCTCGAGCAGGTGGTTCCTCCGGTGTTTCAAGACATCGCCTTGATCCCCGACGTCCCGATCAAGGTGTCTTTGCCCGGGGCGGCCGAGCAGCGCATCATCGAGGGACTCGTCAACGACGCCTTCGATCAACCTGCCTCTGGCTACGGGATTCAAGTGATGTCTCAGGGACGTCCCATCAGCACCCGCGGCATCGTGGGTGAAGAGGGGCGTTTCCGACTTTCCGTCCTGGCGCCGGAAGGTGCCCCGGGCACGCTCGAACTCTTCCCGCCCCTTGGGGCGGCGCGTCCTCGGATGTCCCTTCCTCTTTCGAGCACTCTCAGCGATCTCGGAACGCTTCGATTACCCGCTCATCCGGCTGCGGAGGTGGTGCGTGTTCCCGTGGGGTGGGTCGACCCGGTCGGCGCGTTCGTGCCCGTCGTCGGGGCGTTCGTGAGGTTCCGCACGGTGCTCGCCGCCAACCTTCCAAGTGCGAGCGCCGCTTACGTACAAGAGGTTCAAACCGGTCACACTGGGCTCGCCGAGTTGCCGCTCATCGGAGGCGCGCTCGAAGGCGTTCGCCCCTACGATGTGGAGGTTAGGAGCCCCCCTGACTCAGCTGGGGCCTCTCGCTGTCTCCGCCGCTTTCCGGTGGGCGCTTTGTCGTCCGGGCAGGTGGTTCCCACGACGGCCAATCTCGTCTTACCCCGCCGGCCCGGGTTGGCAGGTACCCTTCAGGCCCAAGGCACAAAGGCTCCGGTGGCACGCGCCGTCGTGACTGCCCTCCGGACGGGGCCTCTACCGGGAAGCGTCGACTGCTCGAGCGTCGCCGAGCGAGGAGTCTTTTCGACCTCGACGGACCGGGCTGGTCTATTCAATCTGCGGGTGGAAGAAGGTCTGTATCTGCTCGAGGTCCGGCCCCCTGGCGGTCAGGCCTTGCCGCTTTGGCAAGTGCCTGGCCTCGCCGTGACGAATCAGGGCCTCGAAACGACGGTGCTCGTTCCGGAGGGCCACGTCCTCGATGGAAGCCTGGTGGGACCTGACGGGCTCCCTTGCCCTGCCTGCCGCGTCGAGCTTTACGAGGCGTCGGCCGACGGGACGCGCCTTCGTGCCGAGGCCGTCTCGGATCCCCAGGGAGGCTTTCGCGTGGTCGTGCCCGCGCGTTGAGCGCCGTCAGCTTCGTCGTGCGCGCGGCGCCAGCTCCAGAACGGCCCGCCCCTTCTTGAACACCCTCACCACACCCGAGGTTTGCGACACCGCGATGGCGATCGCGTCGGTCTGAGTGGTGATTCCGGCGGCCGCCATGTGCCGCGCCCCGAGCCCCAGTGGCACCTGGACGTCTTTTTCGTCGAAGTTCAAGTACCGTCCGGCGGCCAGCACCACACCATCCTCACGTACGACGAAGGCGCCGTCCAAAACCGCAAACGCCCGGAGGGAGCGCTGGACGTCGGGGTTGAGCAGGTTGCGTTCGTCCTCCGAATAACCTTGGAAGGGGTTGAGCGACATCTGGCGAGAGTTTTCCATGGCGCTGTTCGAGTCTCCCACCACGAAGAGCGCCCCGACGGGACGTCCCTCCCAGCCCTCGACGCCCGTGGTGACGGCCAAGTCGATCACAGCCTCGAGGACTTCAGGGGCCACCGCTTCGTTTTGCAGAAACGAAAACGCTCCCTCCTCACCTTCTGCGCCCACCGTCACCACGAGAATCGAGTCGGGCAAAGACGTGGGCCTGCGGGAAAGCAGCGCCACCACGGTCTCACCTTCGGCGTAAATCCCGCGCGAAATACCGCTTACGAGCGCGATCTTGAGCTTCTCTGCGCGGCCGAGGTCGTACTTGGGCAACGCGATCACAGGAATACCCTGAGACTGCACCACCTGGCGCTGTGCCTCGCTCACTACGGCCTGGACCATCTTCTTGCGGGCCTGCGAACGTCCTCGGAAAGGCTCGTCGGGCAGTGGCAAGTCCCCCACGTATAGCAGGTGGTCGAACGGCCTCTTCGTGGCCAGCGCCAAGGCGGCCTTGATGATCTCCAGTTGGGCGGTGGTCGCGCGGCGAGACACGGCGAAACTCCTCGCTTCCGACTTTATCAACTGCGCTATGCTCCGTCGCCCGGAAAATGGAAGATGCACCGACGGTGGACCTCCGCTTTCGAGGCGGCACGCTCGAGCTCAGGCGTTGGACGCGCGAAGACCTCGCGTTGCCCTCGGCCTGGGTCTACGACGAGCGTGCCGCTTGTCATCGTGCGCCCGCCCTCGCCTACGCAGAGACCATCCGCTTTCTGATCGCGAACCGCGTCGCCTACGCGGACGACGCCCGGGCTTACCCCAACCTGGAACGGGCGGCGCGGGTACATCGCGAACCGCGTCCCTACCAGGCGGAAGCTCTACAGGCGTGGACGCGTGCGGGAGGCCGGGGTGTGGTGGTGCTTCCCACGGGCGCTGGAAAGACCCAAGTGGCGCTCATGGCCATCGACGCCAAGGAGCGCAGCACCCTGGTCGTCGCGCCCACGTTGGACCTGGTTCGCCAGTGGCACGACCAGCTCGAAAACGTCTTCGGGGGGCCGATCGGGGTGATTGGCGGTGGCAGCTATGACGTGCAGTCCCTGACGGTCACGACGTACGATTCGGCCTATCTACACATGGAGCACCTGGGTGCCCGCTTCGGGCTGTTGGTGTTCGACGAATGTCACCACCTGCCGGGCACGTCGTATGCTTTGGCGGCGCGCCTGTCCCTGGCGCCTTTTCGGCTGGGTCTCACCGCCACACCCGAGCGGACCGACGGGCGCGATGCCGACCTGGTGGCCCTCGTGGGTTCCACCGTGTACCGCAAAGACATCGTCGAGCTGTCTGGGCAGTACCTGGCTGACTACGACACCGTTCGCATCACGGTCGACCTGGAGCCAGACGAGCGAAGTGCCTACGAAGAAGCCCGCTCGGAGTATGTCGGGTTCGTCCGCGCCCAGGGCATCTCGATGGCGACTCCCGATGGATGGACGCAATTCATCATCCGCGCGGCACGCTCCGAAGAAGGTCGACGCGCCTTGTCCGCCTACCGCAGACAGCGAGACCTTGCCTTCACGGCGCCTGCCAAACTTGCCTATCTCGAGCGGCTCCTGCACGAGCACCGCCAGGACCGCGTTTTGGTGTTCACCCAGGACAACGCCACCTGCTACAAGGTGGCCCGAACCTTTTTGGTGCCCGCCATCACCCATCACACCAAGGTGAAGGAGCGAAGCCATCTGTTGGCAGCGTTCGCCACGGGCCACTACGGAGTGCTCGTGACCTCAAAGGTGCTCAACGAGGGCGTAGACATTCCCGAGGCCAACGTGGCCGTCGTGCTCTCGGGGAGCGGTTCGGTGCGCGAGCACGTGCAGCGCCTCGGGCGGGTGCTGCGAAAGTCGGCGGGCAAGCGAGCCCTGCTCTACGAAGTGGTCACGGGAGGTACCTCCGAGGCGCGCACCAGTGAACGCAGGAGGGATCACGTTGCTTACCGTTGAGCACGTTCACACGCGCCGACGCGGCGACGAGCTTACCGTGGTCAAGCTCGAGGGGGCGAGGCGCACGCGGGCGTTCGACATGGCGGCAACCTATGCCGACTTGGCGCGTGCACACCTGGGTCAAGACCAGCAAACCTTCTCCTTCGCGTGCAAGGCCGTGACCGCAGGATTTGGTGCCGCGGACCGAAGGCTCGCCGACGGCCTCTTGAAGTTGGTGCTCGACCGGTGCGTGTTCGAGGAGGAAACGCAGCTCGACGCCGCTGCGGTGCGCGCCTTGGTGTTCGGCCGTGCGGCCGCGGCCCGACGGGACGCTACCCTTGCCCCCTTCGATCGCACGGGCGTCCTGCAAGGTGCGGCCGAGGCGCTGGGCCACGAGGTGGAGGTCATCGAATCCGCCCTTTTTGGAGACCTGCCTTCTGCCCACGTGCTGCGGCAGGTTCTGGTGCCCGCGCCCGAGCGGCTCTTGCAACTTTACGACCTTGCCCAAGTCCAGGCGGTACTCCTGCGCGCAACGCACGTCGAGGTGTCCATCACGGACGCGGCACCAACTGCTTACCGCACCTTGTTTCGAACCCTCAAGTTCCATCAGCTCTTGTTCTCGATCACGCCTTTGCCAAAAGGGGGGTACCGGTTGGGCGTCGATGGTCCCTACTCCATGTTCGACGCAGTCACGCGCTACGGGCTCAAGTTGGCGGTTGCACTGCCTGCCATTTTGGCGTGTGGCCACAGCCGGCTCGTGGCCACCGTGCTGTGGGGGCGAGAACGCCGGGCTCTGACCTTCCGCACGGAGTCTGCTTCGACTCTCGACTCAGAAGGAGAGCCCCCGCCTCTTCCCGAACCTATCCAAGCGCTGATTGATCGCTGGCCGTCACTACAGAGCCCCTGGCACGTGCAGCCAAGCGCCCATGTGCTCGACATGCCCGGCGTGGGACTGTGTGTGCCAGACCTCGTCTTTCAGCACAGGGGAACGGGTCAACAGGTGTTCTTCGAGATGCTTGGGTTCTGGAGCCGGGACGCGGTGTGGAAGCGGGTCGAGCTCGCCGCGTCTGGCTTGCCCTTCAACGTCGTGTTTGGGGTCAGTAAGCACCTGCGCGTCCGGGAGGACGTGCTGGGAGACGACGTGCCCGCTGCGCTTTATGTCTTCGCCAAGCTACCGAGCGCCCGGCAGCTGCTCAGTCGCATTGAGGCGGTCGCAGCGCGCGTGCCCACCTCGTCCGCCACTGGCTCATGAACTGCCGTAGCGCTTGCGCACGAGCATGACGATGGCGTCTTTCGCGCAGGTCTCGCAATACCCAAAGCGGGATGTGAGCGTACTCAAGGTGGTGCGGCAAACGCCCAGGGTCTCGCGATCCAGTCCCGATTCACCGTCCGTGAGGAACTGAAGAAGGCTTTCGTTGATCTTTCGGATCTTGCGTTTGTTGTCACTGAAGAAGGCCTCCCGCAGTCGTTCGATGTGACGGGGAAAGATCGATTCGAGGTCGGGCTTGCGGTTGGGGTGGTCCACCGACCATGCGCCGATGCGCGAGATGACGTCGCGCCGGAACTCGTCTCGTTTGCTTCCCGTGCCCACGTCGAGCAGCCGTTCGATCTCGGCCATGAAGTCTTCGTTTGCCGGTTCTTCCTTGCGGGTCATCGGGTTGTCTACCTTTTCGCCCTTGAGCCAAGCCGAGACCTGCGAAACGTAGCGGCTGAACTGGTCCAGGTATCGACCTTCGTCCACGAGGCCCATCGACACGCGCACCTCGTGATCGATGCGATCCATGAGCTTGTCACGAACCTGGAAAACGAACTTCCGGTGTTCGTGGTATCCGCCTGACACGGGCTCCTGTTTGAGGAACTCGTAGACCGACACCGCCTTGACGAGCTCCTCGAGTTCGTCGAGAACTCCAAAGGGAGAGAGGCATCCGTACCGGGGGCTCTGCCCTGCGTTCATGATCATCAGCTTCATCTCCCGGGGCGAGGCTCCTGAGCGGCCCTCGTAGTTCGGATAGCCATCCGACTCCTTGGCCACCTTTTCCCGTTCTGAGCGCAGATCGCGAAGCTGATCGGAGGTGTAGCCCTCAGGCAGCTCGTCGCCCGCGTAGAGCAGCGCCTTGTCCATGGGCGACAGGCGTCCCACGAGATCGGCGGTGTTCTTGGCGTACTTTTCGATCATGGGCTTGCGCATGCGCGTGAGGACCGCCCACAGCGCGGCCACCCAGGCGACGTGGGGGGCGACGTGGCCGCTGCCACCGCTCATGACGGATTGGATGTGCGCCTCGTAGATTTGCTGCTCGACCTTGTAGTCGAGTAGGTAGGGCGCCCGCACCAGCTCCATGCGTCCCTTGAAGGACTGAAACTCGGGGATCTCCTTGAACGCTGCCAGGTAGCCCTCGTTCGACGAGGCCAAAAAGACGGTGTCGACCTGCAAGGTGACGGCATCAAGTGAAACCTGTCCGTCTTCCACGGTGCCAAGCAGGTACTTGAAGGCATCGAGCGGCCGCTTGAGCAAGTCTGCGTACTCCACCAGGCCCCGGTTGGCGTCGACGAGTTCGCCCTGGTACTCGTATAGCGGAAGCGCGCTGATGGCAGGTGGCAATCCCGCGAGGTTTTTGCCCACGGTAAGTTGCCGAGCCGAGGCGTCCACGGCCAGCTGCGGCCCCACGGTCGCAACCCCGACCCGGTAACGGCGGGACAGGTAGAAGCGCTCGACCTGGACGTGACGAAGCACCTTCGAGAGGTCCCCGTGGTACGTCACCAGCAGCGCCTCGTACACCTGTCGGTTGCGAGGGCTGAGGTCTCCTTCGAGCAGGATCTCCGCTGGACGAAAGCCATCGGACATGGGCCCCGCCAGCAATTCGTCGAGCAAGGCGCGACGTCGCTCCCGCGGAATCAGGAGGAGCGGATGGTCCTTGAGCTCGTCGACCAGCTTCGACTCCACGAGGTCTTCGTCGAGCGTCGCGTACGAATCGCCCACCGGCGCGGGCTCGGGGCCCCGATCCCCGAACCCTATGCCGCCCTTGACGAGCTTCTGAACGGGGAAAATCCAGTTGAAGCGATAGAGCGCGCCCGCGGGGAGGCTCGCGTAATGTTCCATAGCGCGCTGCACACATGAAATGAACGTAGACTTGGCGCTTCCATTGGGGCCATGCAGCAGAATAAGCCGATTGGTCGTTCCCTCACGGGCAAAGTTCGCCAGCAGGCGGTAAACGGAATTTTGCACCTCTTCCTGCCCCATGAGGTGGTCGCGACCGCCGTCCCAGGGACAGTCGAAGAGGCGGAAGCGCTTTTGGGGACCTCGGGGGCCTGTGACCGTCTCCGTGCCGAAGTGATCGAAGACGTCGCGGACGTACTCGGCGGCGGAGCGGGCCTGTTGTTGGGGGCTTTCGCCGAAAAGGGTCAAATACTCGCCGAACGACATGACGCGGCGATTTTGGGCGTAGGTGTCGCGGGTGTCGGAAGCGAGCGTCCCAAGCCAATTTCTGGCATCGAAGGTATCGACCATGAATTGTTTGCCGATGTAAGGGTGGATGCCGACGAGAACATCGGCAGGTTGACCGTTTACGCCACTGGCCTTTGCATAACTTCCCCGAGGGCCACGTCCAAAGTATAGAGGTAACGACATGAAAGCTCACTTTTCCCTGATCGCGCTGCTGTCCGTCTCGCTGGGTTCCGGCTCCGCTGTGGCTGCGAGCGCAAAGGCAAAGAGGTCCGCGAAAGTCACCACGGCCGTGGTGCGAGCCCCCGCGGAAGAGCCCAGCTCACCCGTCGTTCCGGCTCCTCCGAACTCTCACCCCATGGAGGATCTCAGGAAGTCCCACGTCAAGCTGCAGAAGCTTCTTGGCAAAACGAGCCCTTCCTGGTCGCCGGAAAGCGACGCGAAGTCGCAGGAAATTCGCCAGCTCGTCAACAGCTTCCTCGACTTTCAGGAGCTGGCCACTCGGGCTCTGTCGAAGCACTGGGACGCCCTTCCGCCGACCAAGCGTGGGGAGTTTGTAACCACCCTGCGAGAGTTGGTGGAACGCAACTACATCGACCAGATGAGCGGCGGTAAGGCCAGTTACAAGCTGACCTGGGGCGGTGAAGAGCTCGAGCCTACCGAGGCGAAGGTGACCGCCACGTTGAACACCACGGCACGGGGCAAACCCATCGAGATGTCCCTCGAGTACCGGATGGTACACAAGCAGCGGGGCTGGGTGGTCTACGACGTCGTGACAGACGAGCAGAGCCTGCTTGAGACCTACCGGTCCGAGTTCAACAAGGTCATCAAGAAAGAATCCTTCGACGCGCTCCTCGAGAAGCTCAAGCAGAAGCTGGCCGAAAAGCGTGAGATCGCGGCAGCGAAGACGAAGTGATCTATCTTCGGGCCGTGACGACCGCCCGCGAGGCCGCGCATGGAGTTCCCCTGGGTCGAAAGATCCGGGGGATTTGTTTTTTGTCGTTGGCGATGGGGGCCTTTGCCCTCGCGGGCTGCTCCGACGAGTGCTGCACCTTCGACGGGGAGCCGATCGCCCTACGAGCGACTCCGGACGGCGCGTTGTGGTTCCGGGTGCGGGCCGAGGGAAGGCAAGGCTACGTTCTCATCGATACCGCGACGCCCGTGAACTTGTGGCAAAGCCGCTCGGGGCGCACCGAGGCGCTGGCACCGCGGTCTTTCGAGGTCCTCTCCGCGGTGAACGAGGTACCTGTTCTCCGGGCTGTGTTTCGTGACGTCTGGTTCGTGGGGGTGCCCTTGGCCGCCCCCCCCACGCTCGATGGGCCTGTGTTCGGGGTCTTGGGGGGCGAATTTTGGCGAAGCTTCTCGCCCGTCCTCGATGCCAACGAGGACATGCAAGTCCCTACCCTCAGCATGGCCTTGCGCCAGCCCGCCGGCACGGGCTTTCTGGACACCTCGCGGTACGCGGTCCTTGAAATGGACCCGCTAGGAGGTGGACAGCTCGATGTCGAGGGAGAGCCCGACTTCCTCGGTTTGCGCGGGCCCCACCAGTTTCCAGGGTCGCAGCTCGTGGTGCGCGCCTGTGCTTCGCCAGCGCCCTTCACCCCCACGGACACGGCTCTACCTACCTGCTGCCAAGGTGACGAGCGGAGGCTGGCCACCGGTGTGAATTTGGCCTTGGCCGTCAGCACGGGGCTTGGCCCCTTGGTGTTGTCTCGCTCAGCTTGGGAGCGCGTCGCCACGGCCACAGGGGGCCCGCCGGCGAGCCCCGCCGGGCCCGCGATCGACGTGTTTCATCCGGCTCTGGCCGCTCCCCTGTCCGGCTTCGGCGCCAGCTTGCCGCGCCTGGCGCTCGTGAATCTGGAAAGCTCCGTAGGCCAGGACCCCGGCGCGTGTGTCGAGCTGGGGCGTGCACGGCGCACCGAGCTCGTGTCCATGAGCCAGGCCCAGAGCTCATCCCTTGCGCATTGTGCGGAGCCCTGCGACCAAGACCCACGCAGCCCGGGAACGGCCCTGTCGAGCGCTGCGTACGCGGAGCTTTCAGGGGACATTCCCGTGGTCGTGGTCGACGATTCCGTGGCCCTGTTGCAAGCCCTTCGGGCCGAAATCCGGCCGGAAGGGCCTGAGCTCGATGGGCTGATCGGCGCCGCGGCCCTCAAGTCTTTACGCATTGAGCTCGATTATCGTCCCAGGCCCGCTCGCCTGATCCTGTCCTGCCAGCCGAGTGCGTCACAAACATGCCGCGCCGTCGGACGCTGTCCCCGCCTTCCCAACGAAGACTCGACCCGGGTCTGTTTCGACTTGACCCGGCATCGGCTTCCCGAGACCTGCGACAATCGCGGCGACGCCTGCGATTGAACGTCGGTACGCGCGCCCTCGTGATGGCGTTGTTGGCGTGGGTCGTCTTGGGCGGCGGCGTAGCTCCAGCTCACGGGCAGCCGCCGGAGAGCCCCTCGACGGAGGCCGGGGCTCTAGACACCAAAAAAGCCCGGCGTCGCGCGAAGCGGAGCCCCGCCAGGCCGTCACCGCCTCCCAGCGCCGCCCCCCCGGAGAAGGCCCCGGAGCCAGCCAAGAAGGCACCCGTGAGTGCTTCCGTTTCCGACACGTCGATTTTCGAGGGCACACCTGCCCTCGCGGGCGATCTTTTGCCCGAGCTCTCCGACAGCACGCCTCCTTCCAAGATCGCGATTACCTCGTTCGTCGTCGAAGGCGACGAGGCCCCGGCGGCGCTTCGGTACCAGCTGCAGGACGGTTTCGTGTTGGGCCTGGTGCGGGCGGGCGTGAGGGTGATCGACCCCGAAGACCTCAAGAGCCGACTCGACGACGAGCCAGAGCTACTCGGCTGCGACAGCTCTCCCTGTCTCAAGCAGCTGGGACAGCTCGTGGGCGTCCGCCACGTGGTGCGTGTGGTGGTCGTCGTGACAGGCAATAGCTACCGCATGACGGCCCGGGTGTTTCGAACCACCGGCGCGGCTCCGGCAGCGCTTCCTGTCGAAACGCAGTCCCGCTTCTGCGACGTATGCACCGTGACGGAAGCCCGTGAGGCCATGCTCAGGTTGGCGGACGGCGTGCGCGTGCCGGACGAGCCCCGCCTGCTCGATCCCGATCGTCCTCTGCCTCCCCTGCAAGCCCCTTGGTCGAAACGGGTCGGCCTTTCGGCCTTGGTTGCCGGGGTGGCCTCGATTGCGCTCGGCACGGTGATCTTGTCGGCCTCGGGAGGCTCGGACAAGGGCCTCCACGCGCTGGGCGGCGCCTTCATGGGCGCCGGGGCGCTGGGCTCCGTCTCGGGCTTGTACCTTTACGGGGAAGCCCTCCGCCGCCGTCCTGTCCTGGGCCCGACACCTTCCGCACCCTGAGTCAGCGAGCGCTACCTCGCACGCGAAAACGAGCGGGCATGTCTTCGAGCGGGCGTAAGGCCACGCGGCGCACGAACAATTCGGCCCCTTCCGACAACAGTTGCAGCGCGCCGGATGTAACAGGGGTTTCCTCCGCGGCGTCGGTCCGCCGCGCACGCGCCAACGACAGCGTGAGAGCGCCGTTGGTGAGGAAAGCCACTTCGCTGCCCACCACGAGCGCCTCGGACACGTTCCAGTCACCAAAGGTGCGTTCGTAGTCCGAGCTCTTCACGACGCGCGGATCGGATTCGGGCAGAGGCAACGTCTCGGGCGGGTGTCCTCCCGCGTAAACGTAGAGTGGGGTGCCCATGAACCTCTCGCGGCGAGAAGGCACGTCGACCTTGAGGCCTCGTCCCACCCAGAGGTCCCCGCAGGAGCCTTCCTGAAGATCGAGTTCGAGGCCGCTGGCCCAAGGCTTCTGCGGCCCGAACGGGGTCAGGTCGAGCTGAGAGTGGACCACGAGCCCGCTCGAGCGGCGCAGGTGGATCCGAGGTGCCCACTTGGCTTCGCCCCAGCGCCATTCCACGCGGAGCCGATAGTTTTGGTACACGGCCTCGGAGACGAGGGCGCCGAAGCGCTCGCCAGAGATGCGCAAGAGGGTGCGGGGGCTGCCCTTGCGCGGGGTGTCCTCGACCACCGAAAACACCTGCGGGTCTTCGGTTCCGCCTCGGCCCGGGCTGGCGGGCGGTTCGGCGGGGGCCAAGCGGGGTTGCCAACCTGAAAAGTCTTGGCCGTTCCAAAGCTCCGTCCACGTCCCCTCCGTCTCCCCGCGCGGGGCCCGTGCGGGCGTGGCGCTTCGCTTGGAACGGCCGGCGTGGGCCGGGAGCTGCAAGGGCGGCGCAAGGGCGGCGCCCAGGGTCGAGGTGCAGGCGAGCTGAAGCAGGCGTCTTCGGTTCATGGGACGTGAGTCTGGGTGTCGACGGTGAGCGAAAGAGGCTTCTTCACGTGCCCGGTTCAAGCGTCGAGGCGGAACTTTCGACCGAGCTGCGGATCGCGCTGGCGGGGAACGGCGGGGCCCAGACCACCCGGCTTTGGTACGGGTCCCGCAGGTGTGGCGGCAGGCTCTTCGGGCGTCGAGGCCGGAACCGGGGCCTTCGGCGCGGCGGCCTTCTTGAGGGGGGCGGGCGTGGGGACGGCAGCTGCGGGCTCGTAGGGCTTGAAGATCGGCTTTGCCCTGACGCACACATCCGACGCACACTTTTGGAACTCGAGACAATCCGCGTCGACCTTGCAGGTCCCGTCGTACCGCTTGCGCGATTTACACCCGGGCACGAGCAGCAGTGCCAAGAGGCACATCCAGACCCAACGCATGACCACCAAATTATATACCCGCTCTTGGTAACGGTCACCTTTTGTGGCCATTTCCCAGAGCGGGGCGATGTAGGCTGTGGCGCTCAGCCTTACTCCCCTGACCGCGCCCCCGCGGCGTCTTGCTGAGTCTGCCGGCGCTGCTGCAAGAAAGTGAGGATCTGGGCAAAACGCCGCTCGAGCGTTTGCCATGCGTCCGTGCCGATCTCGAGCCCCACGTGGGCCTTCGTACCTGTCACGTCGTAGCGGAGGGCCTCGAGGACTCCGGAGACGCCCAGGACCTTGAGTTGGGGACGCATGGCGAGGGCCTCGGTACGCTGGGCCAACGCGAAGACCACGGCTCTCGCATCGGCCTCCGTGGCGGCTTGCCCCACGGCCACCACGTGGAGGTCGTCTCGCCCGCCCGCCCGGAGCGCAAACCACGTGAGCTTCGCGGCCTCCGGGAACACGGACGCGAAGCGTGTCTGCATCTGCGGCGTGACCTCGACGAGCAACTCCAAAGCGACGGGGATGCCTGCAGGCCACGCACGGGTAAGCGCCTGGTTCGATGCGCGGTACCAGGGGGCGGACACGAAGGAGGTGCCAAGCCCTTCGGCTACATCGACGGCACGTTCCACGGCCGCCCGCGGTCCCAGAGCCACCCTGCCGGCCTGAATCAGGGAAAGGCTTCGTTGCGAATCGCCCCAGAGGGGACGCTCGCGGTAGGCAGGCAGATCGCGTCCGGCGGCGATCTCCGATCGCGCGAGCGCGTCCTCGCCGAATCGGCCCTGGTAAATCCCCAGGTTCTCCTCGCCCCAGGCGTCCACGGCCACCAGTACGGCGTGATCCACATCTTCGCTTTCGACGAACCCCTGGCGCTGGCGCAGCTCGCTCGCTGAGGTGCCCGCAGCGAGGGCCTCTTTCCAGGTAGTCCGCAACCGGGCGTAGTCGATGTAGAGCACCGACACCGCCCCTGTCGGCACGGCCTTCATCAAGGGATGCGTGGGAGGCACCGGCACCCGGTCATCCTCCCGGGGGGGCCGGGGGGGCGACGCACAGGCCGAAGCGAAAAGTCCCGCAGCCAGCAGAGCCCGAAGTCGGGAACACATGGGGAGGGTCTCAGCTCCGCCGAGCGCCGTCGTCCACCAAGGTGCGGCGTGCCGCGCGGGCCACTCCCAAAAGCTCGGCGAGTGCCACCGCGTCCTCACGCTCGAGGGCGTCTCGCAGCAGGCCGAGGCTGGTGGAAAGTGCGTCCACGAGAGGCATGAGGTGGGGTTTGTTGGCGAGAAAGATATCCCGCCACACCGCGGGGGAAGACGCTGCGATCCTAGTCGTGTCCCGCAGGCTCGTGGGGCTCGCTCCTGCGGGCATCGCCTGCACGAGCGCCTCCGCTTGAGGCGCGAGGGCGTGCGCGAGCGCAAAGGCTGCGACGTGAGGCAGGTGGCTCGCCGCAGCCATGAACGCATCATGCGAGCGGGCCTCTGCCCGGACGGGCTTTGCGCCCACCGCCTCCCAGAGCGCGAAGGCTCGCTCGACGTCTGCGGGGCGGGCGCCATCGGTGCAAACCAGGCAAGGCTTCGCGGCGTACAGATCGCCCGTCGCGGCCGCAACGCCGGTCGCCTCGAGCCCGGCCAGCGGATGGCATCCCACGAAGCCCACCTCGGGGGGAAGTGCGCCCTTGACGTCTGCGATCACCCGGCTCTTGACGCTCCCAATGTCGATGACGAGACAGTCCGGACGGAGTGCGGATGCCATCTGGCGCGCCAGAGCGCCCAAGCTGCCCACCGGGGCCGCCAGGATCACGAGATGCGCATCGGCGACCGCCGCTTCGGGGCTCGCGGCCATGCGATCGACGACCCCCTTTGCCATGGCCGGAAGACCGGCGGCAGGATCGAGATCGTAGCCCACCACGTGTTTCACGCAGCCAGCCTGGCGCGCGGCAAGCGCCAGTGAGCCCCCCATGTAGCCCACGCCCAACAGCGCGCCGGTCTCGAAGGTTGGGTGCGAGGTCGGTCCCATGCGGCACAGAGTAGCAGCCCGTGACGGAAGCATCCGACAGCTGGGAGGCTCCTCGAACGCCCGCTCACGGGGCGGGCGGACGCCGTGGCCCCGGAGGCTGCGAGTCTGGCTCGGGATAGGTGGCGGGCCGAGGGTCGGGACGCGCAGGGCGGGAGCCGCTCTCCCAGGTCAGGGGATCGAGGTGAAACTGCACGAACGCCATCCCCAGGAAGTGAGTTCCGTGGGAGTTCTCCGCCTCGTTCACGTTCTGGTTGGCGGCGGCCCCCCCGGGGAAGAAAAAATGGTAACCGGGAGAGGCCTCGAGGCCCACGACGAACAGTTTGTTCAGGTGGTAGTCGAGTGCCACCACCCCGTTCCAGACGAAGCCCTTGTCGGAGACCTGGTCGTTATCGAGCGGTGGCCGGACGTCCCTGTGCAGACCCAGGGCGACGCCCCCGTTCACCCCGAGCCGCAGGAAGGTGGACGGCTCGGGATGGCTGTCGAGCGCGAAGTCACCGTCGAGTCCCAGGAGGAACTGAAAAAGTGTGCTTCCTCCTGGCCCCGAGACACCCGCCTCGTCCTGCGAGCGTTGGTCGAAGATACGGGTCCCGCTGACGACGAAATCGATGAAAAGCACCTCGGCGCCAAGCTCGAACCCCATCGAAGGGCCCTGCGCGAGGTCGAAGTAATCAGAGGCGTTGGCGGCGAGGCTGTTCGATCCCTGGCCCGTGACCCAGCCGCCTTTCATCGAGGCGTAAAGGTCGAGCAGCTTTGCTTCGGCCCGAGGCGCGTCGCGAGCCACCAGGGCCAAGGCTCCGAGCACCGCCAAACCGAGTCGTTTATTCATATCGTCTCCCCGAGGAGGGCCTCGACCCTTCTTGGGTCGAAACCGATCAACAAACGTCCGCGAACCTCGAGGATCGGCACCCTGTCGGCATCTACCCCGAGGGCTGCGGCCTTTCGCCGCAACTCATCGGCAGCTGCGAGATCTTTCTCGACGTCCTTGTCGACGAACGGAATGTCGTGGGAAAGGAAGTACTGCCGCGCGCTTCGACAAGCTCCACACCAGCTCGTCCCGTAGAGCGTGACGTCAGGCCTACGATCGCCTCCCGGCTTGGCTCGGGCGATGGCCTGGTCCGTGGGCTCGGCTGCGGGTCTTTCTGCCAAGCGGGACGAGTCGCCCGGGGGCAAGCGAGCCAACGCTTGAGTCTCGAAGACCTCTCGCGCTACTCGTCGAGCGGGCGCGCGTCCCGCGTCCATCACCTGTGCCAGGTTCACCACCCACACACCCGTCGCGGATGGCGAGCCTTCCGAGGGTTTCGGCTCGAGGGCGCGTACCACGCCTCGTGACTCCGCGGGGACGTCGCTCGCTTGGTCCGTCGTAGCGAAGGTGCCTTCGGACGTGGCGTATACGAACAGCCACCCGCCGCCCGACTCCACGTAGACCGGCTCCGGCGGAAGAGGCACCACGGGCGGGGTCGAGGGCGCTTCTCGTCTGCACGCGAGCAGGAATAGACAGAGAAGGCAAGCTGCCAGCCTCGAACGGGAGAGGGCTGGCCGTGCGCCAGGGATGTGCTTTGCGGAGGAGCGGGTGGGTCTGGTCATGCGGGGGCCTTGGTGACGCGTCGAACACGGGTCTTCGGGAGGGTTCGCTTTGGACACGACTTGTCGTTTGGGCGTCTCGAAGGGTATTTTGCCTCCCGTGAACCCCGAGAGGCACGAACTCCATTCCCGACCCGACACCACGAGCCGCGTGGTGCTCGTCGGGATGCTGCTGTTGGCGGCGGTGGGCATAGTAACAGTCTTCGGCGAAGGCTTGTGGTCGCTCGCCAAGGGTGACCTATCCGTCCAAAATCCTTGACCGTTTTGGACCCTCGGCTTAGCGTGGCACCATGGTGATTCTCAGCCTGACCGAAAAAGGCGGTGAGACGAAGCAGCTGCAGTTCGACAAAGCCGAAGTAGGGGTCGGACGGGTGCAGGGCAACGACATCGTTTTGCCCAAGGGCAACGTCTCGAAACGCCACTGCCGGATCGTCCTGCAGGACGGCCGTTTCTCCATCGAAGACCTCAAAAGCACCAACGGCACGTACGTGAACGGCCGCAAGGTCGCTGAAGTGACCGAGGTTTTCGGCGGCGACAAGATCTACATCGGCGACTTCGTCATTCGCATCGAGAACGCGCCCACCGCCGAGGCGGCGAATCTCGGCACCGAAGCGGGCTCGCTGAGCACCGCTCTGGGAAACCGCCGCCCTCCTCCGCCCCCACCCGGGCGCCCCACGAGTTCCTTGCCGACGCAGAGTGAAGAGGGGAGCCGCCCTCCTCTGCCGCCCCCGCCTCCCGGGCGCCGCGACACCATGGTGCCTCAGCAGTCGGCAGAAGCGCCTGTGTTTGCGCCGCTTGCACCGGCGCCGGCTGTTGTCTCCCCCCCCACCGTGCTCGATCTCGACGACAGCGAGCCGTTGGCCACGGCGCCGCCCCGCGCCCCTACGCCGCCGCCGGCTCCTTCTCCCCCCGTGCAGCCCTCGTTCGGGGCGCCTGCGTTGCAGGCTCCCTTCGGGGCGCCTGCGTTGCAGGCTCCCTTCGCGGCGCCTGCGTTGCAGCCCCCGGTGCTCCAGCCCCCGGTGCTCCAGCCTGTCTCGGCCCCCCCCGCGAAGGCCCAGGCCCCCGCTTCTCAATCCCCCATCCAACCGCCGGCTCCGGTGGCCGCACCTCCGGTGTATGCGGAGGCTCCCGAAGGCGACGACGATCTTCGTGAGCGGGCGTTGAGCGACGCCATCACCGCCACGAAAAAGCGCGGGGCCGTTGCTCCCAACAGGTTCGATAACCCCGCCAACCCTGCCGCGTGGATTTCGCAGGTCCTGTCGGATGCCTCCGTGGCTGGCGTTTACGTCATGGGCCCCGAGGCGGTCGAGCTCGAACGCAACGGAAAGCGTGAGGCCGTGTCGCTCGGACAGGCCGAGTCCAAAGCCCTGGCGCTGACGATCCGGACCTTGGCAGAGCGGGCCGGCGTCTCCGTCGAGCCGGGTGTGGTGGACGTTGCCGTGGAAGGCGGCGCACGCCTCGTAGCCATCTTCCCGCCCTACGCACGCAGTGTCTGTGCCAGCCTCACCCGCGGCGTCATGACCGAGACCGACCTTGGGTCTCTCCAGAGCGCGGGCTGCATGTCGGCCGATGTGAAAAGTGTTTTGCAGGCGGCTCTTGCCTCGAGGTGCAACATCCTCGTATCGGGCGATCGCTTGCCGGCTCTTTCCCTCCTGCGCGCCCTCGCCCGTGAGCTTGACCCGCACAGCACGGTGATCAGCGTGGGCGAACTGGTGGCGAGCAACGATCCAGAGAAGCCCTGGGTGACTTTGGCAACCGAGCCTCGCAATCCGGACCTCATTCACGCCGTTGCGCATCTGCACCCTGAGTACGTCTTCGCGGACGTGTCGGCCGCAGCCGTTGCCGCTGACATCCTCCACGAGTGCACGTTCGGGCAGCAGGGCGCGGTGGTACTCGCGCCCGGCCGCTCGGCACGAGATGCGCTTGCCCGGCTCGAGGCTGGCACTGGCTCCTCCTTTCGTGCAGCCTCTGCCACGAAATTGATCGCCACGGCCTTCGACCTCGTCGTGCACTGTGTGCCTCTTCAATCCGGGTGGCGGATATCCACTCTGGCAGAGCCGACGGTGACTCAGGACGGGCGCATCGACGCCACCGAGCTCATCGCCTTCGAGCCGAAGGGCACTGGGGGAGCCTATAAGTCGGGCAGCACCAGCAGCCGCCTGGCGATGACCCTGGAAGCACGGGGCAAGCCCGTTCCGAACGACGTCTTGCGACGCTGAACACGCGTGGCTTCAAGCTTCTTCGACGACTTCCGGCAGGCCTTGTCCCGTGGCGCCGAGGGGCTCATTCGGGTGGGGGAACCAGCAAGCTCCGAGGCGCTGGAGGCGCTCGAGGCGCAGCTTCCTCACCCGCTTCCACCGCTTCTCCGAACATTTCTTCAATCCTGGGATGGTGCGGATCTCTTTCACGAGAGCGTGTGCATCCACGGCACGGGCAATGCGTTCGGAGGGCTTGCAGACGCCAACCTGAGTGAGCGGCCAGCCGGACTCGCATCAGGAGACTTTGTCTTCGGAACGACCTCAGCTGGTGAATGCCTGGTCATCGACCCCAGCGGGCGCGTCGCCCGCTTGCGCGCTTTCGATGAGGAGCGCTCGAGGTGGGAGGAACGCTGGGATGCGGGGACCACGTTCGAGACATGGCTGGCCACGACCGTGACCCGAGAGCTACCTCTCTACGATTCCGAAGGCGAATTCATCTTGGAGGCCTTCGACGACGATGGCATGTCCCTGACGCCCGCGTTCGCCCTCAAGCTGGCCCGCAGGGTCGCAAAGAAAGATGCTGGGGCTGCTGAGCCCCACCATGAGCTGGGTCTGGCTCAGCGACGCATGGGGCGTGCCAAAGAGGCTGCCCAGTCGTTCGCGCTGGCGGCCGCGCGCGATCCGCGAAACCCGTGGATCTGGTTCGACCTCGGCCGGGCCCACCTCATGGCCGACGCGTGGCTGTCGGCTGCCGAGGCATTCGGCCAGGCTGCTGCCTTCGTCGACGATGACGACGCTGCACGCTTTTTCGCCTGGCGGGCCTTTGCCTTCAAGTCTGCAGGTCCCGAGCACGAAGCAGAACGCCAGCAAGCCTGTGTGAGGGCCCATTCCCTCTCCGAGGGCATCGTACAAGAGCTCACGAAGGCCGCAGCCGAAGCCGTGAAGGCCGACGATACGGATGCCTACGCCGCCGTGGCTCCTCTGCTCGACGCGTTTTCCCCGGCCACGTCGGCCAAGCGCCTGCCCACCGCGAAGGCGCTGGCCCCTACGGTGCCGAGTGCTCCCCCACCCCCACGAAGGCCCCCGCCGCGTCCTGGCCGCGCACCGAAACCGCCACCCGCTTCACGCCCGGCGGCAAAACGAGCGACAAAGCGACCTGCGAAGGCCGCGCAGGCGGTGCGTTCTCAGCGATCTGGGTCGGGCCCGTCGCCTGGTTCTCGGTCGAAGACGAAGACGCCTCGGCGCTGAACGGAACGGGGGCGGCGATCTTGCGCCGAATCCCCGCAGCGTCCTCCGCGTACATCAGGAGCTCGCCCCGCGCCGGTCCCGAGAAGCCTAAAAGGGTGACCTCGGCGCGCCCGCCGGCCCCCTCGTGCTCGACCTTGATGGCGACCTGCACACGTATGAGCTGGTTGAAGAGCCCACTCACGTAGCTGCCCACGACCGGCAGCCACGCTTCGGCCGTATCCAGGTAGACAGCCTCGTCCAGGGAGAAGAGCACCTGCCCCGGGACGCGCTCGTAGGCCAGCTGGCGCAGCCCGTTCGAGACAAGGTACTGCTTGCCCGTTCGGCGCAACTGGAGCCGGTCAACCCGGGGCTGCGGATAGGTGAGCGAGCCGTTCGCGGCGACCTTGACATCCAGGGGCGTGGTGTTGGCGTCCACGGCCACGTTCTCGGGGACGGTGCCCGCCGAGAAGAACCGCCGCTGGGTTTCGTCCGCGAGCCCTCGGCCATCGGGGGCCGTGAAAAAGGCGCTCAACGTGGGGCGCTCGACAGGAGCCGCGGCTGACGGCACTCCGGCCCGCCCGTAGCGTGCGGCCACGAAGGCCTCGAAATCCGAGCCGCGATCCCAGGAGCCTGCTCCGCCCCCGCGTCTCAGGTAGGCCCCGCGGAAGTCGTTGCGGACGTGGGCAGGTTCACCCATGTCGGCGAGGACGGCGCCCAGGGCTCCCAGAGACAGCAGCGCCTCGACCAAGGCCGCGCGGCGGGCCTCGGGGGTTTCGCCGGAGGCCGTGCGCTCGAGGAACGTCAGAAAACGAGGCAAGCCGAGCTCGTTGTCCTCTGCCAGTGCCCAGCTCAGAGCGGGACGCCCCGTAAGGTCGAAAGTGGTTCCGGTCGCAAGTCCTCGAACCCCGCCTCGACCATCGAGCGCCAGTCGTAGGCTGTGGGCCATGCCCGTAAGGCCCGGGTCGTCGTGAAGTCCCCGCCCCGACAGTGGGTCGAGGAAGTGATGGCGTCCCCGTTCCGGAGGGGTGTTTTCGATCACGGCCCCCGCCGCAAGCCAGTTCAGCGCCAGGTTCGTGCCCTGGCTATCGGGGGTGTTGCCCGCGCTGGGATCCAGGGCCGCAAGGCGTTGCCAAAGCCAGGTCAGCCGCTCGGGCTCGAGTCCTGCCGCCGCCGCGGCGCTGGGCTTGGGGAGCGCCAGTGGCTCGAACAAACCCAAGGCCAGGCCCAAAGGCCCCGTGAGCTTGTCGTGAAGGCGCGAGGCCAACGCCGCTTTTTCGACGAGGCCGGGTTGAGTGGTGGCTGGTGCCCAGGCCTTGGCCACCGTGGGGTGAGCGACGGCGAACGCAAGGGTGCCGAGACCGAGCCGAATCGAGAGGTGACGACGGGTCATGGCGCACGCTCCGGCGTTGACGGGGTTTCGGGAGGAGTGAGAGCTCCGGACGAAGGAGGCTTTGGCTCAGCCTCCGGGGGCTTCGACGCACCGGGAATGGGTGAAGTCTGTGAGCGAGGGGCCTCGAAGGGGTTGCCAACACCTTGGTCCCCGCCGCTGGCATCGCCGGGCGACGGGAGGCGACCGAGCCGCTCTCGTACCAGGCGCGCCAGTTGCGAGACCTTGGCCGCGTCGTCACACTGCCCGAGTCCACAGGTGACGGAGACGACGAATCCGGGGTCCCGCACGAGGAAGACCACGGCGCGCACCTCTTCGGCGCGCACGCGCACGGAGGCATCACCAAGCTCGCCCCGCGCTTCGGCTTCGGGTAACTCGGACACGAGCTGCCGGTACTGGGCCTCGGCGGCCACTTCCCCTAGCCGCCAGAGGCGCACGGCCACGTCGTCTCGCTCCGATTCAGTCTCGGCGCGAAAGTGCAAGCTGTCGTAGAACTCGCTGCGGGGGAGGTCGGGGAGCCTTCCCACGGTGAGTAGCCCCTCGAATGTGCTGATGGCCCGAAGCTCGGCTTCCGTCAGCAGGGGGGAGGCGTCGAGCAGACCGGTGGGTGTGGGTTCGATCTCGGGCGCACCGGGTACCGGCGTTCGCAGTTCGAGTGCCGCCGGCTGACGCTCCCAGGCCGCCGCCTCTCGCACCGCGGGGCTTCCGCCCATGAAGACGACGTGTCGCGCGTGAGAAAGCTCGTCCCTCCAGCGCATCAAGCGAACCTGGTTGCGGTTCTGGCTGAAGTCCTTGCGTGCCTCGCCGCTTGGAAACAGGTGGTCACTGCGCCAAACCACGTAGCCGCGCTTGTAGATGACCAAGGTGAACCGGGCGACGCGCGCCGAGGCCCCCTCGGGTAGCCGAGGCAACGAGGGCAACTCGTATCGACCGTCCGGGTTGGTCACCGTTTCGAGGGTGTAGCCCCCCGCTGGACCCACGAGCCCCACGCCTCCCTCGAACGCCCACGAGGCCGAGACCACAGCTTCGGGCAGAGGGCGTTCGGTTTCGGCGTCCAGCACCAAGCCATCGAAGGGGCCCAACAGATCGCCGGGATCGAGCGTCTCGGGGCGCGCGGTAAAGGGCGCTCTTGGCACGATCGGACCGCAGGCGGCCCAGCAAAGTGCCGCGCATGCACCGATGACCCACATCTGGGGGGGCAACCCACCCGTTCGGCCCCGTGCGGTAGCGGGCCGGACGGCCAGAGGCGCGACGGGGTCTCCCGACCCGAACGCCTTGTCGCTCACCTACCCTCGCAACGCGAGGGGTTTCGAGCGAAAATGCGGGAAGTTGTGCGAATGGACATGTTTGACGCCTGTGCCGAGGCCCTGTTAAATGCTTGGAAAAGCGTCGTTTCGCGGCGACGATGAGCGCCCGAAGGGCTTTCGATGAAGAACTCTCCGCTCGCCTGTTACCAGAGGATTGCGCCCGTTGCAAACCTCAGCACGAGGCTCGCTGATCCAAACCAGCCGAAGTCCAAGCGCCGTGCTGCGCGTGCGCACGGGCGCGGCGGATTCCGAGGGACGCCGCTTGTTGGCCCCTGACGCCCCCAGGGCCTCGCCCTGCCCTGCTTGTGGGCGTACGAATGCGTCGACGGCGTCCTTTTGCCAGTTCTGCGGAAAGGGCCTGGGCGTCCCGACGCCGGCCGTTCCTTGCTTGGCCTGCGGAAACGAAAATCCGTCGGACACGAACTTTTGCTTCGAGTGTGGCGCGCGCTTGCGGACCCCGGTCTCGGCGGTGCCGCCCCCGCATGCGCCTCGTCGAGCGCGCCTCGTGGCCGTACGCCGGGACGGTTCCGACGGCGCTGTATACACGATCGACCGCGAGCAGCTCGACATCGGCCGAAGCGAGGGAGAGCTGCTTTTCGAGGACCCCCACCTGGCTGCGCGCCACGCGCGCATCGTGCGCGGCCCGCACGGATTCACCCTGATTCCCCTCGAGCTCCGCAACGGCGTCTACATTCGCATCTCGCAACCCAAGACGGTGCGACATGGGGACCACATGCTCGTCGGCAAGCAGGTCTTGATGTTCGAGGAGGTCCCTGCCGTGGAGCGCACCCTCCCCCCGGGCATCGAACAAGGCGTCGTGCTCTTCGGTACGCCCACCCACTCCCCCTGGGGGCGTCTTCGCCAAATGACGGCGGCCGGCACGGCGCGGGACATCTACCATCTGACCCGCGCGGAGGTGATATTGGGTCGAGAGCAAGGGGACATCGTGTTTTCGAGTGACGAGTTCATGTCGCGACGCCACGCGGCGATCCGGAACCGGGGTGGCGGGTACGAGCTCGAGGACCTTGGCAGCTCGAACGGTAGTTTCGTGCGACTGCGCGAGGCCCACCCCCTCCAAAACGGAGAGATGATCCGCTTAGGAGACGAACTCCTACGCTTCGAGTTATCATGAGGATGCTCCGTGAAAAACGCCCTGCCCATATCCTCGAATTCTCCTCCCTGGCGTGCGAGGGCCTTCGCCCGAGGGGCTTCGCCGCATGAGTGACGCGGAAGGCGACGACACGCGTACGGGCGCCGATGTCGCCGCTCCGAACGGGCGCGACCTGCGGATTTCCGTGTTCGGCCGCACCGACGTGGGCTTGATCCGCGAGCACAACGAGGACAATTTCCTTGTTGCCAATCTCGACGATGGGTTTCGTACCCACGAGATGGACGCTCCGTTGGTGTTCGGCCTCGGCGACAAGGGGGCAGTCTTTCTGGTGTGCGATGGCATGGGGGGCGCGGCCGCCGGCGAGGTGGCCTCCCTCATGGCGGTCGATTCCATCTCGTCGTCGATGGCGAGCTATTCACCCTCCTCGCGCGACGATTTTGCCCGGGGCCTTCGCAGGGCCGTCGAGGACGCCAACGATCGCATTTACGCCCAGTCGCGCGACAACCAGAGTGAGCGCGGCATGGGTACCACGTGCACGGTTGCAGCGCTCCGCGACGCGAGCCTGGTGATTGGCCAGATCGGAGACTCTCGCTGTTATGTCCTCCGGCAGGGGCGTCTTGCCCAAGTCACGAAAGATCAGTCTCTGGCCTGGCAGCTCATCGAAGCCGGCGCCATGACGCCCGAAGAGGCCAAGCAGTTCGAACACGCCAACATCATTTTGCAGGCGCTGGGCGTACAAGAGCGCGTCGATGTGGTGCTCTCTCAGGTGTCCTTGCGCCAAGGGGACGTGGTACTGCTGTCGTCGGACGGCTTGCACGGACCCGTTGGCGACGACGAGATCCTCGAAATCTTGAGGAACGAGCCCGAGATCAAAAAAGCCGCGGACGCGCTCATTGCGCGGGCCCTGGAACACGAGGGGCCCGACAACGTCACGGTGGTGCTCTTCAAGGCTGAGGGGGGCGCTCTCGCCGAGGCAACAGCATCGGATCTCGTGGAATTCGTGCCCTGTGACCCGGGACGGAGCCCGGGGGACCGCGCCGAGTTGCCCGAGAAGGCAACCCAGGAGGTCACGGTTCCGCGAGAGTTCATCTCGATGACCAGCGACGCCGGACTCAAGACCCTCCAGGACATTCCGGTTCCCCGGGAAGGCAACGCCGCAGACGAAAGCAGCCGGTCCGTGGTCACCTTCGTCGTGCTCGTGTTGTTGGCGGCCGTGGGCGCGGGGCTTTTCCTGCACTTCGATCGAGCCCGAACGCTCGAACAAGAACAGCTTGGGGCGCACCCCTCAACGTCGAACGTGCCGTGACCAACGTCGAACCCTCCCGTGAGCCTCCGTGTCCCCGCTGCGGTGCCCCCATCGAAGCCGGTGCGAGGTTTTGCGGGGAATGCGGCGAAAAGCTCACGACCTCAGGAAACGCGGCCGCAACCCTCGGCATGTCTCCTGTAGCCTCACCGGTGCCCGAGCCCGTCTCTGCCGCCGCCGATCGTTCGAGTCCGGCCACCGACCCCAAAGCGCTCGCTAGCAAGGCCTATGCGAAGGCCAGGTCCGTGGACCGCCTGGTGGGGCGCAAGCTCAACGGCCGCTACCTGGTCGAACACAAGATCGGCGAAGGGGGGTTCGGAGCTGTCTTCAAGGGTAAGCAGCTCGCGACAGGGCGAGACGTGGCGCTCAAGATCCTTCATCCCCACAACGTGGCGGACGCTACCGTCGTGGCTCGATTCAAGCGCGAGGCCGAGGCGTGCTCGAAGCTGAGGGATCCGCACACGGTCATCACGTACGACTTCGACGAAACCGAAGATGGTGTGCTCTACCTGGCCATGGAGCTCCTTTCGGGAAAGAGTCTTCAGCAAGTGCAGAAGGCAGCCGGCACGCTCGAACCCGACCGGGTGCTCGGCATTCTCGACCAGGTGGCTCAGGCCCTGGGCGAGGCTCACCGCCAGGGTATCGTTCACCGGGACATGAAGCCGGAGAACGTCATGATCGAGGTCACGCAGGACGGGGATCTGGTGAAGGTGCTCGATTTCGGCATCGCCAAGATTGTCTCGGGAGACGGTGCCCGCGGCCCCGCGCTGACCGCCATCGGTCAGACGGTCGGCACCCTCGAGTTCATGTCTCCGGAGCAGCTGCGCGGAAAGGCCCTGGACGGTCGTTCCGACATCTATGCCCTGGGCATGATGAGCTACGAAATGCTCACCGGGCAGCTGCCCTTCAAGAACGCCAAGAGCTCTACGGAGGTGATCGAGTTTCATCTGCACAAGGCCCCTCCCGCGCCTTCGGAGCTGCGCCCCGACCTGAATTTACCCGCCTACGTGGACGAGGTCGTCCTGAAGATGGTCACGAAGAATCCAGAAGACCGTCACGCGGACGTCAACGACCTGCGAAGGCACATCGAGCGTGCCCGGGCGGCTGCCAGTGGAGCGCCCCGACGCCAACAGCTCATGCGCCTCGGCGTGGTCGCGGGCGCTCTGCTCATCGTGCTGGCGCTCGTGCTGGCGGTCGTGCGCCGCTGACCACGGCCCTCATCTGCCTAACGGATGAGGGAAAAAAAGCGTTGCCAGCGAATCGCGTTGAACCACGCCCCGAGCCCTTCGGCGCGCGTGGGACCGCGTGACCACCATACGACGAGGGCGCGGCCCTTGACGTACTCGAGGGGGACTTTGCCCCAAACCCGGGAGTCGTTCGAGTTGTCTCGGTTGTCGCCCATCACGAAAACCGAGCCTTCGGGAACCTTGATGGAATCGAACGAGTCGCCCCCGCCGTAAAAGATGGTGTCGTGCGTCCGTTCGCCCAGGTGCTCAACCCAGAGCTCACACTCTCTCGTGAAGATGGATCGCTCTTGTTCGGGCTTGCAGCTGTCGGGTTGGTGCTCACGAGCGACAGGCTTGCCGTTGATGAAGATCTGGTCGTCCCGGATTTCCACCTCGTCTCCAGGGAGACCCACGACACCGCTTGATGTAGTCGATGGACGGGTCCCCCGGGTACTTTGAACACGATCACGTCGCCCCGCTTTGGAGGCCCGAAGTCGACGAGCTTGCGGTCCGTGAACGGAATGGTGATTCCGTAGGAAAACTTCGAGACGAAAATGTGGTCCCCCACTTGCAGCGTGGGGATCATCGACCCGGAGGGGATCTGAAACGCCTCGACGACGAACGCGCGCAAGAAGATGGCGATGCCTACGGCCACCCCAATCGACTCAGCGTATTCTCGGATGGCCGACTTGCGGGCGAAGGAAAGGTGTTTCGTCATGCGGTCATCCAGACTTACCACGGCTTCCCGAAGCCGTTCCACGTCGGGAGTGCCAAGGGCGGCCTCCACCGCATCGGCATGGATCTTCAGTTCTTGTGTCGCCGCCTCGGGCACCAAATAGCCACGCTTTTTGAGGATGCGTCGGCACTCGGCAAGCGCATGCCTGGCCTCTCCACGTGTGCGCTTGAGCTCGCGGCGCGCTTTCCAGGTATCGAAGAATCCAGTCATCCCATTTCTCTTTGCTCAGTCGACCTTCAGAATGGCCAGGAAGGCCTCTTGGGGAATCTCAACGCTACCCACCTGCTTCATCCGCTTTTTGCCCTCTTTTTGGCGCTCGAGCAGCTTGCGCTTTCTGGAGATGTCGCCGCCGTAGCACTTCGCAGTGACGTTCTTTCGAAGAGCCTTCACCGTCGTGCGGGCGATCACTTTCGAGCCTATCGCAGCCTGTATGGCTACCTCGAACTGCTGTCGAGGGATGAGCTCTTTCATCTTTTCGCAAAGGTCCCTACCCTTGTCATAAGAGCTCACGCGGTGGACGATGGCGGACAGTGAATCTACCTTCTCCCCGTTGACGAGGAGGTCCAGCCGCACCAGCTGGGCGGGACGATAGCCATTGGGCTCGTAGTCCATGCTCGCGTAGCCGCGAGAGATCGACTTGAGTTTGTCGAAGAATCCGTAGACGACCTCCGTGAGGGGCAAATCGTAACGAATGATCACGCGAGACTCGCTGATGTACTGCAAGCCCGTCTGGGT
Organism: Myxococcales bacterium; assembly: GCA_022184915.1. Classification (NCBI taxonomy): domain Bacteria; kingdom Pseudomonadati; phylum Myxococcota; class Myxococcia; order Myxococcales; species Myxococcales bacterium. The sequence goes on from JAGTJU010000011.1 coordinate 46,294, forward strand.
GCCCCGCCGGTCCTCGCACAGCTTCAAGATGGCGCCGATGTATTCGGGAGGCGTGTGGATCGTACAGGCGATGATGGGCTCGTCGATGTGGTCGATGTCGCCCTCGGGAGGCAGCTTGGCAGGGTTATCGAGCTCGGTCACCTCTCCCGAACCGCGGCGGGTGACCCGAAAGCGCACGGTGGGCGCGGTGGTGATGAGATCCAAGTTGAACTCGCGTTCGAGCCGCTCTTGCACGATCTCCATGTGGAGCAGCCCCAAAAAGCCGCAGCGAAAACCGAAGCCGAGGGCCTCCGAGGTCTCGGGTTCCCACGAGATGGAAGCGTCGTTCAATCGTAGCTTCTCGAGTGCGTCCCTCAAATCGCCGTACTTCGCCGAGTCTGTGGGGAAAATGCCGGCAAAAACCATGGGCTTTGCAGGCTGAAAGCCCGGTAGCGGTTCGAGACAGCGGCGCCCCGTTTCCGTGATCGTGTCCCCCACCCGCGCAAGGGCGACGTCTTTGATGGCGGCCGTGAGGAAACCCACCTCACCGGGGCCGAGCTCGTCGATCTCGCGAGCGAACGGAGCAAAGGCACCGATCGTTTGCAGCTCGAAATCCCGGCCCGCCGCCATGAGCAGAATCTTTTGACCTCGCCGCAAGACCCCATCGAAGACACGAACCAGCAGCACGACCCCCCGATAGGTGTCGTACCAGCTGTCCAGCAAGAGAACCCGCAAGGGGGCTGCAGGGTCGCCCTTGGGAGGGGGAACCTTCTTCACGATGGCTTCGAGGATCTCCGAGATGCCGCGGCCGTCCTTGGCGGACGCCTCGATCGCCTCGCTGGCGTCGATGCCGATGACCTCTTCGATCTGCCTCCGAACGCCTTCGGGGTCAGCCGCAGGCAGGTCGATCTTGTTCAAGACGGGCACGACCGTGAGGTTGAGCTCGGAGGCCATGTAGACGTTGGCCATCGTTTGGGCCTCCACGCCTTGGGAAGCGTCCACCACCAAGAGAGCGCCCTCGCAGGCGTTGAGCGAGCGCGAGACCTCGTAGTGAAAGTCGACGTGCCCCGGGGTGTCGATGAGATTCAGCTCGTAGGTCTCCCCGTCGTTGGCTTTGTACTCGAGCCTCACCGTGGCAGCCTTGATCGTAATGCCCCGCTCGCGCTCGAGGTCCATGCTGTCCATGAACTGCGCCCGCTGCTCCCGCTGGGTGAGCGCACCCGTCTCGTCCAGGAGGCGATCGGCCAACGTCGACTTTCCGTGGTCGATGTGGGCGATGATGGAGAAGTTACGAATCAGCCGGGTCGGGGTGGTCACGGAGGTGGTTTCTGGCGAACGGTGTGGGAAAAGGTCCAACGACAGGCGCGTGAACGGACTCTATTCACTACTGGGGTCGGGGCATGTTGAGCAAGAGTTGTTGCTGTCCCGGGAGGTTGTGCTTTTCCCGCTCCAGCATCAAATCGATGCCCTGGCGAATGTATTCCGCAATGGGCACCTTGGTACGCTCATGTAGGGCCTTGAGCAACTCGCTCTGCTCAGGGGTGATGTAGACGGTCGTGGAGATTTTCTTCCGCGCCATGGGCGAGACCATGCATGACCATACATGAATAGTCAAAGAGAAGCGGCCTCGGCCCCCTGCGGGAGAAGCTTCACGACTCGTCGCGCCATCGCATGCTGCGAGTTCGAGAGGGCTCGAACATTGCAATCTCTTGATGCCGCTCGGGTTTCGCCTTAGCGTAGCTGCATGATTCAAACGGAGTCCGGGCGTTCGACGGGACCTCGTCGCAAGCCCATCGCATGGTTGGCCTCGGCTCTCACGGCCACGCTCTTCGCGTCCAGCCTGGGCCTCGTGGCTTGTGGTGGTTCGCAGAAGAAAAATACGGCCAACGCCGCAGGGGGCAGTGAAGTCAACTGGGGTATGGGCAACATCGACCGCTCCCGCTGCCGAGAAAGCGGCAAGCAGGTCGTGACGGCCGATACCAACCAGGACAACGAGCCCGACGTCTGGAAATTCTATGCCGAAGGGGGGGAGACCCAGCGCTTGTCGTGCAAGCAGGTGGATCTCAATCTCGACAGCAAGGTGGATCTCATCGACCACTACGGAGACGACGGAAAGGTGGAGATGTCGGAGTTCGACCTCGACTTCGACGGCCGCTTCGACCAAACCGTGTTCTATAGCGCCGGCAAGCGTGTGCGCCTCGAACGGGACATGGACTTCAACGCGCGCCCGGACTACGTCGAGTTCTACGAAAACGGCAAGGTGGCGCGCGTCGAGCGCGACGCCAACGGCGACGGCCGTGTCGACGAGTGGCAGTACTACGAGAACGGAAAACTCGACCGCATCGGCTACGATACCAAGGGCGACGGCAAAGCGGACAAGTGGGACCGCGCCGCCGAAGAGCCCCAGGCTCAGGCCGAAGCCGAACCGGCTGCCGCAGCCACGGAGCCTGGCGCCGCCGGCACTGAACCCCCTGCCCCTTGACGCACCCTGTGTCACCGACTCCGGGCCTGTAGGCTCGTGAGTAAAAAAAGCGCCGAAGGAATCATCATTCCTCCGGCGCTTTTTTTGTGGCGGATCAGGGACTCGAACCCCGGACCCGGCGCGTATGAAACGCCTGCTCTAACCAGCTGAGCTAATCCGCCAGGGGAGACGCGATTTTGCTCAAGGCGAGCCGCCTGTCAAGAGTCGGCGTGCGAGAACCGAACCGTTCTTGTCGAAACGCCCGTTGAACTTGCGTGACTGTTTTCGGGCAAGCCGGTTTCGAATGAGCCGAATGGGCGATTGCAGGGCGGCCTTGCCTTGACGCTCGCCGGCCGCCCCCCGTATAAACCGCGCTGGCATGCGTCTTTACTCCACGAAAATCCCGCTGATTGGCTCCGAGGTCGTGAAAGCCTTGGTCGACGAAGGCGCCATCGCGGTGTCGGACCGGGGCGAAGCCGAACTCGACGTGCAGGCCGTTCTGAAGGAATACACACGGCTCGACCGGGAGATTACGGACCGGGCAAAAGACATCCTTCAGCAGAAGAACCTCCCCTACGAGCAGTTCGGGCGTGTCAAGCGCTCCGTGGCCGAAGAGAAGCGCTTCGGCCTTGGCGAAGAAGGCCTGGCCTGGATCACGACCCAGCTCATCGAAGCGTTCCTGAACTCGCCTCACGTCGATGAGGTGTTTGCGGAGGACAACCAGCTGCGCCGGTCGATGACGAACGTGCTCAAGCGTCACATGACCGCCGACCAAGAGCTCGATGCGGAGGTTCGCCGCCGCATCAAGAACCTGGAAGAAGGCACCTCCACCTGGGAGGTGGAGTACGGCAAGGTCATGGAGCAAATCAAGCGCAACCGCGGCATGGAGTGACGCCGCTTACGCCGACGACTTGGCTCTGCGGCGGGGCGCAGACCCTCGAAGCCGCTCAGCCGCCGCGCAGTCTACGAAGAGCCGTGTCGACGTAGGCATCGATACGGCCGTCGAAGATGGCCTGGCGGGCGCCTCGCACGAGGTCCAGATAGACCTGCAGGTTGTGGAGGGTGGCCAGCCTGTGGAAGAGCAGCTCCTTGGCTCGGAAGAGGTGCGATAGATACGCTCGGCTATAGCGCCGGCATGCTTCGCAAGGACACCCCTCCACCAGAGGGCGCTGGTCCGTCTTGTGAACCGCGTTGGCGATGTTGAGGTGACCATCAGGCGTGAAGAGATGGCCGTTGCGAGCGTTTCTCGTGGGCATGACACAATCGAACATGTCGATTCCGGCCCTGATGCAGGTCAGGAGGTCTGCCGGCGTTCCCACCCCCATCAAGTAGCGCGCCCGATCGCTTGGCATTCGTGGCGCCACAGCCGAGACCACCTCGTACATGACAGGGGGAGGTTCTCCCACCGACAAGCCCCCCAGCGCCAAGCCATCGAAGCCCAGCGGGGCCATCTGTTCGAGATGGCGGAGGCGCAGATCCACGTGCACGCCCCCTTGAATGATGCCGAAGCGGAGCTGACCCGGAGCAGGCGCCTCCGTCAGGCAACGGTGCGCCCAGCGGGTGGTGCGATCCATGGCAGCGATCACTGCCGCCTGCGGGGCGTCGGCTGGAGGGCATTCGTCGAAGGCCATGGCGATGTCGCTCCCCAGCGCGGCCTGGATTTGCATCGCCCGTTCTGGGGTGAACCGCTCGAGGCTGCCGTCGATGTGAGACTGAAACGTGACCCCGTCCTCGTCGATTTTGCGACGCTCGGCCAAGCTGAAGATCTGGAACCCGCCAGAGTCCGTCAAGATTGCCTTGTTCCACGACATGAAGCCGTGTAGGCCTCCGAGATCGCGGATGAGGTCGGCGCCGGGGCGCAACGCCAGATGATACGTGTTGCCCAGGATGATGGGCGCCTGCAGGGTCTCGAGATCCCCGGACGACAGCGCCTTGACGGTGGCTTGGGTGCCCACCGGCATGAAGATCGGCGTGGGAACCTCTCCGTGAGCGGTTCGGAGGCGACCGGCGCGTGCTTGGCCGTCACGGGCTTCCTCGGTGAACACGGGCGTGACATCGGGCATGTACGTTTCCTTGGGGGCGGCGTCAGAGCGGAACCCGCAAGTCTTAACGCGAACTTTGCCACCTGTCCCGTGCGCGTTAGACCTGCCCCGGCGAGATGAACATGGCGTCGCCGTAGCTGTAAAAGCGTAGCTTCGCCTCCACGGCCGCCTTGTAGGCGGCTAGAACGTGGTCCCGTCCCGCGAAGGCCGACACCAGCATGAGCAAGGTGGACTTGGGCAGGTGAAAGTTGGTGATCAGGTCCGTCACCACGTTGAAGGAGTCCCCCGGCTTGATGAAAACGTCGGTGCGCCCCGGGCCTGGCTGAAAGCCTTGGCGGAAAGCCCCTTCGAGCGTGCGCACGACGGTCGTTCCCACGGCCACGACGGGCCGCCCTTCGGCGCGGGCGCGGCTCACCGCATCCGCCGTGGCCGCGGGCAGTACGTAATGCTCCTCCTCCATGCGGTGCCGGGACGGATCGTCTTCCTTGACCGGACGAAACGTCCCCGGTCCGACGTGAAGCGTGAGAAAGACGATTTCGTGGCCGCGCGCCCTCACCTCGGCGAGCACCTCCGGCGTGAAGTGCAGGCCGGCGGTCGGTGCAGCCACCGCACCGGGCACTCTGGCGTAGACGGTCTGATAGCGCTGCTCGTCGTTGGGTACCGTGGTGTCGCGTGACGACAGACCTCCGCTGGCCTCCGTGGCTCGACGCCGCTGCGCTTCGATGTACGGGGGCAGAGGAATGCGCCCCAGGGTCTCGGCGGCGTGAAGCAGACTTTCGTGTCCGTGACCCTCGATGGCCAACTTGTAGCTTCCCTGGGTCCCTGCTAGAAGGACGCGCGCACGCACCTCAGGCGATATGCTCAGCTCCATCCCCTCCGCTCGCGGACCCAGGCCCTTGCCCATGACCTCCCAGACTTCGCGGAAGGTGGCAGGTGTCGCAGCCGCCTTCTCAAGCGCTGCGTCGGAGCCCTCGGCGGTGATCTCGGCATCCACCAGCCGACGCACCAGGAGCAGTTCCACGGCACCGCCCGTTGGCTTGCGGGCTGCGAGACGCGCAGGTATGACCTGGGTGTCATTGAGTACGAGGACCGAGCCCGGGCGGAGCAGCCCGGGTAACTGGCTGAAAACGCTAAATTTGAATCCCGTTCCGTTTCGATCCAGGATCAACAGGCGCGATGCGTCGCGTTCCGGGAGCGGATGGGATGCGATTTGCTCAGGTGGTAAATCGTAGTCAAAGTCATCGAGTCGCAGGTAGTATTCCTCCGTTTCAGACGCCAAGCAGGATGCCTTCCGTGGGTTCAAAAGCAACCGATTTTGTCCACGTCCCAGGGGACCCCCGAGGATGGGCGCCGTTTGAGTATTTGTTCCGCAGCCGCCAGGAGTTCTTCGAGGCCTTCGAGGCGACGTCGCCCAGCGACGCGGCCATGGAAGACGGAGCTGACGCAGGCATCGTGTTTTGCCCCACCCGGCGCAAGCTGCCGCCGGGATTTCCGGTCCGGATCATGGTGCGCCTGGGTCGCCGTCGCCCGCCTCTCCTCCTCGAAGGCCAGGTGAGCTGGCGTCGACCGGGGCGGCATGCCGACAAAGTGCGCGCTGGTGTTGGGGTGCAGTTCGCCCTGACCGAGCGACCCAAGCTCGACTTCGTTCTCGAGGTAGCCCCAGCGGGAGATCCTGTGAAGAGCCGGCGTCGACATGAGCGCGTGCGGTTGGCAATGCCGGTTTCCTGGTGGCTCGAGGGCGAGCAGGAGCCCCGCACGGGGACCCTGAGGGACATTGGTCATGGAGGGGCGTTCGTGGAGACGCAACCGCCGTCGGATCGTGACCGCGAGGTGGTGCTCGAGCTGGCTCCGCCAGGCGCAGCCCGTGCGATGTCGTTTTCGGGGCGCGTGGCTTGGACCAACAGCGGGGGCAACGAGACGGGCTTCGGCCTCGAGTGGCGCGCCCGGGACGCCGGGGGTGGTCGCCGGATCAAAGAGCTGGTTCGCCGACTGACCTCGACCTGACCGATCGTACCTGGTCTGTCGCACCCGATTGTGGTCAGGTGATGGCGGGCTTTCTGTCCGCCGGCCGGGCCGCTACCAGCTGACGTTCATCGCGTAGACAGAGCCGCCGTTCGAAAGTACGTAGAGTCGCTCCGCCATCGGGTCCACTGCAGGGGCGGCGCACATGCCGCGTCCCGGGAAGAACGTCTGGGCGAGAGTGCCGGAATCGCGGTTCACCACGTAAAGCCCGGTCCGCGCCCCGCTGAACACGAGATAGGGACCCACCACCCGCGGCCGCGTGAGGTTGCTCGCCCCCGGCACGGCGCGGCGCCACAGAACGTGCCCGTCGCGGGGGTCGATGGCGTACAGCCCTTCACGCGGTGTGGAGAAGAACAGCTTGCCATCGACCAAGGTGCCCGTACCCGCTCCTTCGACGGGCAGACGCCACTTCACAGTGGAGCCGTCCGGGGACAGGCCGTAAAGGCCTCCGGAGTGCGAACCCGCGATCAGGGTATCCTCGAATATCAGGGGCGTCGTATCCACGTCGACGTACTGTTCGGAGGCCGACGCCAAGGAGCGGGCCCACTTGACCTCGCCTGATTCCGGCTCGAGGGCCACGAGAAAACCGTCCGAAAACCCTGCGTAGAGGGTATCGCCGTGCACCCGCGGCGAGGCTTGCCCCGCGATGGTGAACTCTTCGGGACGCTCCCGCTCGTAGTCCCAAAGCCAAAGGCCATTGTCGGCGTTGAGTGCGTAAAGGCGCCCGCGGTTCGTCGTGAAGAAAAGACGTCCGTTTGCCAAGGAGGGCGCCTCGACCAAGCCGCCCTCGGCCTGGAAGGACCAAACGATGTCGCCGTTCGTAGGTCGAAGTGCCAACACCCGGCCGTCGTTGGCGCCCACGTACACCAGGTTTCTCTCCGCGTCGTGGAGCGCCTCGCTTTCGATCTGGGCACCCACGGAGCGCCGCCACAGCACCGTCCCGTCAACCGTACTCAGGGCGACGACGTCCCGGGCACGACTGCCAAGCACCAACCGGTTCTTCACCACGACGCCCGTCGAGCACTCCTCGGGCGACGGCTCGAAGAGCTCATGGGCGTGAACCTCACGCTGCCACGCCAGCGACAGCGCCCCCTGGGGGGCTTGCCGGGCCAGCGTAGGCTCGGACGGTCGCCGCACGGTCATCGCCGCACAGCCCCCGAGCAGGACCGTGACGAGGCCAAGCGCCGTTGCCGAGATGCGGGCCTCGACGCGGGGACCGCGACGCCGCAAACGGCTAAGTTGGCTCAGGTCAAACGCCTTCACGGTGTCGCCGTGCCACCGGCCTTTGCCGTGTCCTCTTCCTCGAGAAGGGCAAGGCGGCGGGTAACCTCTTCGCGCAAGGTCGTGTCGGGATATTCGGCGCTGATGGCCTTGTAGAGTCGCAAGGCTTCTGCTGCCTTGCCCTGCGATTCGAGAAGCCGGGCCTTGTGGTACGTGGCCCTGTCCCCCATGAAGCCCCCTCGTTCCTTTGAGGCGGCTACCAGTCTGTCCAGGCTGGCCATCGCCGCGTCGAGCCTACCGAGTGACTCCTGCGTCAGCGCGAGCCCGTCGAGCGCGATGAGCCGAAGGTCGGGCGTGAGGTCTTCGTTCTGGCTGAGCGTTTCGTAAAGACCCAGGGCCTCTTCGTGCCTTTGAAGGTCGCGCAAATAGTCGGCCTTCATGAGGCCCGCCATGGCCGCTAGCTTCCCTTTGCGATGGGTGGCCAAAAACGATTCGGCCTCCTTCAGCGCGGCTTGTTTCCGCTCCGCGTCCGTCTTGAAGTGGGGCAAGCCGTCCTCGAATTTCGGAGGCTCGCCCTCTTTGGGAAGCAGGGGCGCCCGCGCCACCCGTTCGATGCGCGCGAACGCGAGCGAAGTGTCCGCATCGCGCTTGCCGAAGACGTGGCGGCTGGCCTGTAGGGCCGCGGTCCCGGCGAGCACGGTGACGACGACCGTGACCAGCGCACGGCGGTGGCGAGCAGCGCGCTCCCCCATCCGGCTCCAGAACGAAACGAACTGGTCCGGCTGCTTTAGCTCTGCGAGCTCTTCCTTGTGCTTTTTCTTGGCCACGGCCCCTCCGGATTAACAGACGCCCCGACCGCGGTCAACATGACGAACCGGGGCCGCGTCGAAGGCCTGCGAGCGCCCGATGGGGTTCAACGGCCCGGAAAGGGGGGCAGTGCTGCCGTTCGACCCTCGACCGCTATAGTACGACCCCATGTCGACGCGACGCCGGAACCGAGCTTCGGCTGCGAGGTGGGCCCTTGGGGCCCTCGCCGGGGTGGCGCTGTGCCTGCCGGCCCCCCTTCACGCAGCCGCCGAGGAAGAGTGGCAGCTGGGGCTGATGCTCTCGGGAGGCGGCGCGGTCGTCTCGGACGACACGGGTTGGGGCGGAGGGGTCGCGGCCGACGTCCAGTACGGGCTTTCGGATGCGGTGGCTCTGCACGGTGCCTTGGGGACGTCTTGGTTCCAGGCCCCCTCGCGGGAGGCCGGAGCACTGGGGACGCGCTCAGGGGTCGCAGGTGTGGTGTACACGCTCGATGTCCTCCGGGTCCTGCCCTTCGCGGAAGCGGGAGTGGCCGTGGTGAGCGCCTCCGGGCCGTATCCGCAGGCCCGGCTGGACCTGGGACTGCAGCTCGGCCTCGGGGGCGACTATCTGCTCGACCGACGCTGGTCCCTCGGCCTCGTGGCGCAGTACACGTATTTGCCCGTCGAACTGAACGGTGCCAGCCGGGGCGCCGCCGGGGCGCCTGCCCTCGTCGCGCTGGCTGTGCGTCTGTCGTACCGCCTGTTTTGAGGTCAGCGTTTGCGGCGGGGTCCTGGGGGCCCGGGCTCGTCTTCAGGGGTCCGGCGGCCTCGCACCACGACCTTGAGCGGGCTGCCCTCGAAGCCGTAGATCTTGCGGAACTGGTTTGCCAAGTAGCGGCGGTAAGGCTGACCCACCGCTTCGGCCAAGTTGGCGCTGACGAAAAATACGGGAGGTGCCACGCGGGCCTGCGTGCAGTAGTAAAGGCGAATGTGGCGCCCCGACGGGCCCGAAGGCGGCGGCCGTCGTGCGATCATCTCCTCGAAGTTGCGGTTGAGCTCGGAGGTGGGAACCCTGCGGCTCCAGGCCCCAAAGGCTGACTGGGAGGCCCGCATGATTTCGGTGACCGCCCGTCCCGTCATGGCCGAGGTCACGACGAAACTGGCCCACGAGACGAACGACAGCCGTTCCTTGCACTGCTTGATCTTGGCGTCGGTTTGAGCCCGCGGGACGGCGTCGCTCTTGTTCAGCACCACCACAAGGGCCCTGCCGGCCTCTTCGACGAAGTTGGCCAACTTGGCGTCCTCGTCGCTGGCACCCGCGGCCAGGTCCACCACCAGGGCGACGACATCGGCGCGTTCGATCTGGTCGCGCGACATCTTGGCCGAGACCGCCTCCGTCAGCGTCTTGACCACCTTGCGGCGGCGCAGGCCCGCGGTGTCCACGAGGACGAAGTCTTGCCCGCCGTAGGTGAACGGCGAGTCGATGGGGTCACGCGTGGTGCCGGGCTGGTCATGGACGAGCACCCGCTCTTCGCCGAGCAAACGGTTGACCAGCGAGGACTTGCCGACGTTCGGCTTTCCCACGAGCGCGAGCCGAATGGGCCTGCGAGGATCTGGATCGGCCGACGCCTGGACCTCATGCAAAGCTTCCAGATCGATGCTTAAATCTTCGGAATCGCTGCCCAAGTCGGCGATCGCGTCGACAGCCTTCGGGGCCTCGTCGGGTGGGTCGTGCCGGGCGGCCTTGCGGCGTCGTTTTGGCTTCGGTTCGGGTAAAGCGGGGGCGATCCGGTCCGACAGGTGGCCGAGGACCGCTTCCATCAGGTCACTCACCCCCCGGCCGTGGGCGGCCGAGATCGGGAACATTTGTGGGAATCCCAGCGCGTGAGCCTCGCTGGCCATCGCGTCCCGCCTATCGGTGTCCACCTTGTTGGCGCCCACGAGCACGGGCTTCCCTGTCCGGCGAAGGGTACGCCCCACCTCTTGGTCGAGCCCTGTGACGCCCGCAACGGCGTCGATCACCAGCAACAGCACGTCAGCTTCGTCTACGGCACGCAAGGTCTGTGAGCGCATGGCGCCCAGGATGCCTTCAGCCGACGGATCCAAGCCGCCCGTGTCCACCACGCGAAGCCGCGCGCCGTTCCAGTTGATGGTGCCGTAACGCCGATCTCGCGTGACCCCGGGTTCGTCCTCCACGAGGGCGGGTCGTCCCCCCACCAGTCTGTTGAAGAGGGAGGACTTGCCCACATTCGGGCGGCCCACCAGCGCCACGAGCGGCAGAGCTTGTTCCTCTGCCGAGAGCGGCTGGCCCATGGAGCCCTGAACCGCCAGGGTCTCATCGGCACGGATGCCCCCAATGCGCCGTTTGGGGGGCGACGTTTTCGCGAGGGGCTTCGTTTCCCGCGCGGGGGCCGCTTCGCGCTTGGGCGCTTTGGTCGTGCGCTTCGAGGCTTTGCCTGGAGCCTTTCGGGCCTTCATCTGTCGCTTTCCGGTGCGTAGCCAAGCTGACCGAGGCCCTCGCGGCTTTCCGTCCAATCGCGCGAGACCTTCACGAACAACTTCAGGTGTGCGGGGCGCCCAAGCAGCTGGGTGGCCTCCTGTCGGGCCGCCTTGCCGATGTCTCGGATCACGGCGCCGGCGCGCCCGACCACGATGGCTTTTTGGCTCTCTCGCTCCACGACGATGGTCGCAGAGATGACCACGTCGCCTTTGTCAGGCCGTTCCTGCCACGAATCTATCTCGACCCCCGTCGAGAAGGGCAGCTCTTGATAGAGCTGCAAGAACACCTGCTCGCGCACGAGCTCTCCGACGAGGAACCGCTCCGTACGATCCGTCAGGGTGTCGGGATCGTAGAGGGGGGGGCCTTCCGGGAGCAGCTTCAGGAGCTCGCTCACGAGCCCATCGAGGTGCTTGTCCTTCGTGGCCGATATGGGCACGAGGGCCGAGAAGGCGCCTGTCTCGTTCCAGCCCTCGAGCACGGGAAACAGCTTGGACTTGTCCTTGAACTGGTCCACCTTGTTGAGGGCGAGCACGGCGGGTTTGCCCGCCTGCTTGACCCGCTCGAGAAGAGCCGCTTCCACGGGTGACCCCTTCCGGGCGCCCCGGGGCAGATGCCGTGAACCTCCCGCTCCCGACTTGGACAGATCCACGACCATCAGGACCGCGTCGACCTGCTCGAGGGCGCGATACGCCTCGTCCACCATGTACTTGCCGAGTGCCGAGCGCGCGGCATGGACGCCGGGCGTATCGACGAACACGATCTGGCCCTGCGGACCGTTCCACACGCCCAGGATGCGGTTCCGTGTGGTCTGTGGTTTCGGTGTGACGATGGCCAGTTTTTCGCCCACCACGCGATTGAGCAAGGTGGACTTGCCCACGTTCGGCTCGCCCACGATGGCTACGACGCCAGCGACGCCGCCCGGGGCTCCCTGTTGCGGCGTGCCATGGGCGCGTGCCTCGGCGGCTTCGCTATCTGGGGGGCCCTGCACGGGGCGGGACGGTTGCTCGGTCATGGGGCGAAAGATCTTTCGGTTCGGTCAGGGGGCGCTTCTATACCACCAGCACTCGGGTGTGTCTTCATTCCATGGCAGCGCTTGGCCCGGCCTGTGGTAGGGCAAGCGGGTGCGTCTCGCTGGACTGCTTTCCGTTTGCGTGTCGTTCTGCGTGGCTCTGGGGGCCGCCCTTCCCTCCGGCGTTGCGGCCGAGGGCTCGAGCGTGGCCCCGCACGTCCGCACTCTGACGGGGGGCAGGCTGGAGCTGGTGTGGGGGAACTCTCGCACCGTGCTGCCCGTGCGGGGTGTGCGTCCCGAAGACGTTCGGACCGAGAGCATGGCCTTCGACGGCGAGCGCTTTGTTTTGGCGCAGTGGCCGCTCGCGGGGCAGGCCCGCCGCGGCGTGCTGCTCCGGGCCGTTCCGGATGCGCGGCGCCTCACGTCTGTCTGGGAGGGCGACCTGGGCGCGCTCGACCCCGACGGCGAAGTGCGGGTGGAGGTCAGGGTGACGCCCGAGGGACTCGAGCGTACGCATCACGTGGCGGCGCTGCGACGGTGTGACGGACGGCCTGCCGAGCTCTTCCCTGCCCGCTTCGACCCGAAGCGAAGGGTGTTCGTGCCTGCCCCTCGGGCTTCTGAGCGAGGCACTCTTCTCGCGGCGCGCTCCGTGCCGCTTGCCGATGCCCCGTCGTCTCGCTTTCGGGTGACCGGGGCGTCGGGGCCCGCCACCCGCTGGGGCGAGCCGGGCACGTTGCTGGCGCCCCGGGGCCTCACGGAAGGACGGGGTGCTGGGGTCTGGACCCCCGGTGCGGACGGAGGGTTCGTTTCGGTGGGCGCTGCCGCCCGGGTCCCCATCACAGGCATGCGGTTCATCGCCCCCCGTGAGGGCGGAGGTGGCTGGCCGGCCCGGATCACGTTCTCCCTGTCACCGAGGCATCGCTACACGGTGGAGGTCTTGGACCCCTTGGCGGAGGCCCTCGAGGTCGCGTTGCCCGCGCCCGTCGAGAGCGGTTGCGTCACTGTGGACATCGAGGGAACGGCCACGCCGGCGCCCCCTCCTCCCGTAGGGCTCGGCGGAGTGCAGGTGCAGACCCTGCTGGACGACGAGGCTGCCTTGGGTTATCTCGTCGGCCGAATCGCTGCCGGGACCCACTGCGCGGCCGCGCTGCGCCTGCTCGACGGGGTTCGCCAACCGGACGCCTGTGCGGCGGCGCTCATTGCGGCGCTGCCAAGCCAGGGCGCCACGGGTCAGCTCTGTACTTTGCGAGCGTTGGCGAGCCTCCCCGAGGGCTCTGTTCCCCATCCGGCGGGCTGGCTGCCCGATGCCCTGCCGGTGGCCGTGGCGTCGCTGGGCCGACAGGAGGCGCCGCCGGAGGCAGCCGAGGTGCTGCGCGCCTGGATGAGACGCGCGGGTGCGACGGTGGACCCTGCCCTCGTCGGCGTGGTGCGAGATCCGTCTGCTTCCCTTCCGGGCCGCGCGTTCGCCGCCGCAGAGCTGGCCACCCGCGCCGACGGCGAGACCCGCCAGCGGCTGCTTGTGCTCCTGGGGGCCGAAGAGACCGATACGAACAAGGTGGTGCGTGAGGCCGTTGCGCGCGCGAAAGGACCGTCCTGGCTCGCCCTCCTCGCCGGCATGCTGGGCGATGCCCCTGCTGCCGGCGGCTCCCCTGAAGGCCGACGACAGGCCGAGCTGCTGCGGGTCACGCGTGCGCGGATCGCAAGCGGCGATCGGCCCCTGGCAGAGTCCCGTGCTGCGCTCGTGGCCCGGGCTCGCGCCCTTTCGGAGCCCTCCGGGGATTTCCTCATCCGCGCCCGAGCGCTCGAACTGTTGGGGGAGCTGAGCGCCGTCGAGGCGCTCGGGCCTCTCACCCGCGATGCCGATCCCGTGATTCGCCACCTCGCGGTGGCCGCCACGGGCGCCAGCGACACCGACCGCGCCAAGGCGCTCTTGCGAGAGGCCCTGCGCGACCGGGACCCCCGGGTGCGCCAAACGGCCGCCCGCGGCCTCAGCACGCGCGCCGACGTTGCCGACGCGGGACCTGCGTTGCTCACCGCGCTCCTCGCCGAACGTTGGGAGTTCGTGAAGGCGGCGTACCTCGAGGGCCTTTCTGCCGCCTGCACGCCCGGGGTGCCCTGGGCGGAATCGCTGCGGCTCGACGACCTCCCGCTCGACGCGCGCCTCGTGTCGTTTCAGGGACTGGCCCGATGCGTGCCTCCTGCGGGGCATGAGGAAGCCCGGCGTCTTTTGGCCCGGCAGCAGGCGCCTGTCAGCCTCCGCACGGCAGCGGCGGACCTGCTCCGAGAGCGGGGGGCTCACGAAGACGCGGCTCTCGTGGCCCGAACGCTCGCGCACCTCGTAAACCAAAGCGCCTCCGACCCGGGACTCGAAGACCTCGCCCGCAGCACCCTCGAGGCGTTGCTGGCGTTGGACGCGGCCCTCGGTGTGGACTTCGCGGAAAAGCTGGTGGCGCAGGAGCGCCCTCGCCTGCGGCGCCTGGCCGTCGAGGCGCTCGGCGGCGTTTGCGCTCGAGGCGCGGTGCCTCTGCTCCGGCGCCTTGCCCGGAGCCAGGAGCCAGGCTTGTCGGTCCGTGCACGCGCCTCGTTAAGTAGTTGCGGCTCGCAAGCGGACCAACGACCGTAAACCGGCCTGCGCGGGCGGGCTGGCCCTCCTGTCAGGTGGAAGGCATGCTCTACCGATGTGGGTTCAAAGCGGCGAAGGCGGTGGGGTCGTGAAGGGTGACCTCGTAACGAACTCTCGAAACCTGGAAAATTCGTTGACGGACGCGTCCACCGAGAGGCAAGTTCGCGCAATCCTCCGGAGGCGAGGCTCGGGAGGCGACGGCTTGAGAGATGTGATGTCCAGCGAAGACCTGATTGCCCGCTGCCTGCTCGCGGGCGGCTCGATGCGCCTCGTGGCGGTCACCTCGACCGAGCTGTGCGGGGAGATCTGCCGCCGCCACGAAACCTCGGGGGCTCTCGCCGTAGCGCTCGCACGCGCAGCCACCTCCGGGCTCTTGCTGGCGACTCTGACCAAGGGCGACGAGAAGGTGTCCATGCATCTTCTGGGCGAAGGCGCACTGGGAACCCTCACAGTTGACGCGAGTTCGTCAGGAGACGTAAGGGCCTATCCAAAAAACGGCGGGCAAGACCTCCCTGTACCTCCCCGTACCCGCGTCAAGTTGGCGCCGCTCACGGGCGCCGAAGGCCTCGTGACGGTCGCGCGTGATCTCGGTCTCAAGGAGCACTTCACCGGGCAAACGGCGTTTCTTTCCGGCGAAGTCGACGAGGACGTCGAGCGGTATCTGGTGACCAGCGAGCAAATCGACAGCGTCCTCGTGGCCGATGCGGCTCTCGATGAGGAGGGGCGCGTGTTGTGGGCCGGCGGTTTGTTGCTTCAAGCGATGCCAGGCGGCGAGCACGAGGCCACGCTCGAAGAGCAGCGCAAACACTTGCATCAGGGCGCCTTCTTCGACGCCCTCATGCAGGTCGCCGGCGACGGCCCAGAGGGCCTGGCCCGGGCGGCCTTGGGTGAAGTGGCGGCGGACCTGAGGGTCCTCGACACCCGCCCTGTCCAGTTCAGCTGCCAGTGCAGCCGAGAACGGGCCGAAGCCACGTTGGCGCTGCTCGGCGAGCGGGACCTTGCATCGATTCTGGTCGATCCCGGCGTAGCCGAGGTGGTCTGCGAGTTCTGCAGGACCACCTATCACTTCTCCGCGGAGAACCTCGAGGTTCTGCGCGCTTCGCTGGGCGCGCCTGCGGGCCGCCCCTCCTGATCCCCTCGTCGACGCGCGACGCCACGGGCGAAACTCAGCTCGGCCACGAGACCCGCCGATGTCTCGGGCGAGCCATGCGTAAGGCCCTGGTTTTCGGAATGGCCCTGCTCTCTTCCGAGGGATGGGCCGCCAATCTCATGAAGACGGATACGGGCCACTTCGTGCACTGGGCCCCGGGTACGGTCACCGTGGGCGTCGACCCGGCCTTCGTGAGCCGGCGCGTGTCTGCGGAGGAAATCGCACAGGCCATCGACGAGGCGGCGGCGGCTTGGAATGCGCTGACGGAGATGCGCGTGACGTTCGTCCGCGCGCCCGTCCCCGAGGCAGCCGTGAAGGTTCGTTTTTGTCAGGGACGCTGGGAGCGGCCGGCCGGTCTTCTTGGCCACACCCTCTTTCAGGCCGAGACGGGCAGCGGCCTCGTTGCGGAGGCTGTGGTCGAGGTCAACGAGTGCGACTACCGCTTCGTGGGCCCGGATCGCGTGGCTCCGGACCACCTCGATCT
Source organism: Myxococcales bacterium (assembly GCA_022184915.1). Taxonomy (NCBI): domain Bacteria; kingdom Pseudomonadati; phylum Myxococcota; class Myxococcia; order Myxococcales; species Myxococcales bacterium. The sequence continues at coordinate 62,570 of JAGTJU010000011.1, forward strand.
TCAAGCCGTCTTGACCCACGAGCTGGGGCACGTGCTGGGACTTGGGCACAGCGTGGACCCTGATGCTGTCATGTTCAGCAGCACGGGCACGGTACGGCAGCGGCGCCCTGGCTTGGACGACCGCCTGGGTGTGGCCACGATTTACACGACCTCCCCGCCAGCCAACCAAACGCACGACAGCAGCAAGCACCCTCTGGAGTTGCCGACGCCCCACTTGACCTCGCGGCCTACGGACGCGAAGCCTGAACACCCTCCCCCGCGCCTTTACACTGGTGGGAAAGAGCGGCCGGTCGCGTTCGAGTTGCCCTGGCCGGAGAGTCCCGGAGAGCAAGGGGCGAGGTTCGTGCCCACAGTGCTCCCTGTGGCGCCTCGCCCTGATCCGGCGTTTCCCCCCCCTTCGCAGGCCGTGAGGCCGAACGTCGTGAGGAAAAAAACAGCCTCGCCGCCGGCTGTGCCGGGAACTCGCCCCTCCGGAACTCCAGGCCAGCCGGTGGGTACCGAACTGGCCTGGCCGGCGCCAGCTCAGCCCTGATCGGCGGGCTTGACCGCTTCGGCGGGTGCCGCTTCGGCCGGTGCGGGCGCAGGCTGGTGCTCCGCTGCGGGCTTTTCTGCGGGGGGCGCCACCGGGGGTTCATCCCAGCCGCCCCGTCGCGGGGCAGCGTAGACCGGAGGCGTGGCACTGGCAGGACGGGGTCCCCGCGGTCGGCGATCGCCGCCGAATGAGCGGCCGCGCTCGCCTCCAGGTCCCGGAGGGCCTCCCGGCCCCGCAGGGCCCCGGCCCTCTCCCCGTCCGCCGCCTGGACGGCCAGGTCCCCGGCCTCCCGGGGCTCCACCGGGTCCGCCCGGCCCACCGGGTCCGCCCGGTGGTCGGCTCCGACGGAAGTCGCCCTCGCGACGCTCGCCCGCTGGCCCGGGAGGACCACCGGGAGGGCCACCGGGACCCGAACGACCCTGAGGTCGGTCCCCGCCTCGACCGGGGCCGGAGGGCCCGCGACCGCCTTCGCGTCCGCCTCGGCGGCCGTCGCGATCACGCCCTCCTCGTCCGTGGGGCTCGGGCCGGGCCTGGGACATGGACCGCGGCATCATGTCGATGAGGAAGAAAAAGTCTCCTTTTTGCTCCGAGCCTGCAGGAGCCTTGTCCCCTTGCAGCACGCGGATCAGGCGAACGTTACGAACGCGGCTTCCCGCGACCTGCAACGCCTCCATCAGACGGGTCAGGCGATCGCCTGTGATGCCCACGGCCGCGCTGACGGCCTCGGCCTCGGGCCCTTCGCCCAGGGCTACGGGGGCCGCGGGGGCTTCGGGATCCGCCTCGGCGGCAGGGGCTGCTTCGACGGAGTCTCCCGCCTCTGCGGGAGCTGCGTCCGTGGTGTCTCCGGCCTCGGCAGAGGCTGCTTCCGCAGAGTCTCCGCCCTCGCTCGGAACCTCCCCGGCCCCCGGTGCACTATCGCTGGCAGCGATCGGCTCTGCGGCTTCGGTCTTGGCCTCGACCTCGGCGTTCTTGGCCGGGGCTTCTGCCTGCTGCTGGCGGCGATAGGCCTGCTGAGCGTCGGCCGCAAGGCGCAAAATGATGCCGGGAAACTCGGTGATGGTCTTCATTGGACAACCTTCTCGGGGACGAACGGAGTCCGCCTTTCGTAGATGACGTTGTCGCCGGCGTCAATGATCTTCGCGGCAGGGAGGTGTCTTTCCCTGTCTCGGCCGTTTCGTCGTCCTTACTCGGGGCTTTCGTCTGGCTCGCCGTCGTTCAAGCACACCGCCCGCGCGATCGCCCCGGGACCGAAGCGCCCCCGGATGTCGTCGAGCGCTCGGCCGAGTCGTTCGCCTCGGGCCCTTGTGCGGCGGGCTTCTCCCCCCTCCGGGAGCTGGGGAGCTCGAGGAGACAGCAGGCCCGTGAAGGCCAGCTGCGTCCGCGTGCGGGTCGCGGTGCCTGTCGACGGGTCATCGCGCTCGGAGTCGTCCCCCCGCTTTACGCCGTTGGCCTCCAGGGGCTCCAGGCCTGCAACCCCGATCCCCGTCAGCCGTACGCCAAGTTGGGCGATGCCCGGCACCTCCGCGAGCAGCGTCCTTGCGGTTTGGCCCAGAGTCTGGCCGTCAGCCGTGGCCAGGCTCAACGTGCGGCGCCGGGTCACGAGCTTGTGGTTGGCGTACTTGATCTTCAAAGTCACCACCCTCCCCCGGAGTCCCTGACGCCTTAGCCGTTCTGCGACCTGGTCGGCCTGAAGCAAGATCGACGGCACCAAACGCTGCGGATCCTTTTCATCCTGCTCGAAGGTGTGTTCGTGGCTCATGGACACCGCTTCGCGGTCGGGTTTCACGGGCCGTTCGTCGACACCGTTGGCGAGTGCGTGAAGGTGGACCGCGAGGTTGCGCCCGATGCGGGCGGTAAGAAAGTCGAGGGGCGTCGAGGCCACGTCCCCAATCGTGCGCACACCGAAGGCTCCCAACGCTTGCTCCGTGACCCGCCCCACCCCCCAAAGACGTCCGACCGGCAGCGGGTGAAGAAAGGCCAACAAGCCGTCGGGCTCGACCACGACGAGACCGTCGGGCTTGTGAAGATCACTGCCAATCTTCGCCGCAAACTTGTTCGGCGCCACCCCGACCGAGGCCACGAGTCCGAGGTCCTTCCGCACACGGGACTTGATGAGGGCGGCCACCTGAGGGCCCTCGCCCAGGAGCTTTTTGACGGCCGTGACATCCACGAACGCTTCGTCGAGCGACAACCCCTCGACCAGGGGTGAATGCGCACACAGGATTGCAAAGAAGCGGGCCGAGACGTCGGCGTAGTGAGCCATGCGGGGCTGTCGTACGATGCCGTGCGGGCACAGCGCCATCGCTTGGGCCATGGGCATGGCACTCCTTACGCCGTAGCGCCGCGCTTCGTAAGAGGCCGCGCACACCACCCCACGCCTCGAGCCCCCACCCACGATGACGGGCTGACCCCGGAGCGCAGGCTCGTCTCTCTGCTCGACCGAGGCGTAGAACGCGTCCAGGTCCACATGCAGAATCGTACGGTTTTGCGCCGAGGCCACGGTGGCCGGAATCATACCCGACGAGGTGGACGCTGCGGCAACGTCCGCTGATAATGTCGTCCATGCAGAAGAACTCGAGCCGTGCGCGCTCCCTTCGTCGGGGTCTCGTGGGAGCGATGCTGGGCGTGGCGATGGCGGTGGCCGGCACTTCCGGATGCAAAAAGAACGTAACCACACCCCCGGTGGCCACGACGCCCCTCCTTCCGGCGCAAGAGACACAAACTCACTTGAACGCCACGTTCACGCTGCGCAGCCTCGAAGGCAGTCTGGGTGCGGCGGGGGCTCTGGCTCAGAGTCTCGGCCTGCCCTTCGGCGCGAATGAACTTCGGACCATGCTCCTCGCGAAATCCGGGCTTCCCGAATCTCTGCTTGCGCACCTCGACCTCTCACAGCCTCTGGGTATCGCTGTCATCGGCCGCCAAAAGGGAACCTCACCCTACACGGCGGCGGCGGTGATGGCGAAGTCCCCCGAAGCCGCGGCGTCGTTCGTGGACGCCTCGGGCACGAAAATCGGAGAGGACAAAGGCGCCCTTCACGTCAGGGGCGTCACCGGCTCGGATCTTTGGTTCTACCGCGACGGCGCTCTGTTGGTGGGCAGCGACACCCTGGAGGGCCTGCGCACCGCAGGCGCTCATGCCATGGGCAGCCGCCACGGGCGCGGAGAGGATCTGCTTGTGAACCTGTTTCCGGAGGCGATGGCGCGCGCCGAAGGGACGACCTTGCGCGCGGCCCTCGATAAGGCCCGCAGCGACGTTCTCGAGGTGCTTCGGCGCGACGCTGACAAGACCGGCCAACTGGTGCCCCTCGAGGCGCTCGAGCGCATGGTTTCGAGCCTCTTCGACGCCTACGCCGCGCCTCTTGCCGACGCCCGCCAGGTCGACATGGCGGTCTCGCTCGATGCCTCCCGCGGCCTCCGGCTCATCTCGCGGCTTCACCCCGTTGCGGGCTCTCCCCTCGCGAAATCCGTGGGCGCGGTCGTGCCCTACGTGCTCGAGCCCGCGTTCAAGCGACAGCCGATGCCGGCCGCCCTGTTTTCGGGTACCTACACCGCGCAAACGCTCGAACGCTTCCACGAGGCCATGGACGCGCTCGGCGAGGTCAAACTTGCGGGCGTGAAAGAGGTGGCCCGTGGCGCGTCCGCCCTGCTGGCGGCAAGCCAAGGCCAGCAGTCCATCAGCTTCTCGATGGACAAGGGGTTCCAGTACGCGTCCGTGGTCGAGCTCAAACCCGGAACGGACCCCGAGGCGCTCATGGGGGCGCTCGACGAAGCCTTGGGGCCCGCGGGGCTTGGCGCCCTGATGAAGGAAGCGGCCAAACAAGCTGAAAAAGAGGCACAAGACGCAGCCGCAGCGGGCAAAGGCAGGGCCAAGGCGGCGGCACCTGAGTTCCCTCGCCTCACCTGGAAGCGTCAGGGGCTAAGGGGCCGCCTCGAAATGACGCTGCCTCGCACGGCCAAGTCGGCGCCCGCACGGGCGCGGGAGGACATGGTGCTCAAACAGGTCCTGGGGGGCGAGTCGCTGGTCTACACCGTCGCGCTCACGCCGGGCCGCATGGTCGTCGTGTCGGGTATCGACGGCGAATCGCAGCTCGCGGCCCTGCTGAGCGGAGGCAGCGCAGGTGGCGTAGATCCCGAGGTGCAACGGGTGCTCGACGAGACCAAGAACCGTGAGGGGTTCCTTTACGTCGACTTGTTTCGCATGCTTCGTCCGATGCTGACCGCGGCCGCGGCCGTAGAACCCAGCCTCAACCAGGCCAACACCCTGCTGTCGTTCATCCCGGGGATCGACAAACTGCGCCTGCCGCTCATCTCCTCGTACGTGGGGGGCGAGGCCCTCACGATGGACCTCTTCGTGCCACGGCGCACCTTCGAGAACTTGGCCACGATCCTGCGGCCGCTCATGGGCATGGGGCTTGGCGGCTCGGGCGGAGCCCTTGCTCCGGGCGCTGAATGAGCCATGCGCCACGCAGGCCGACACAAGCGGGGGCATGATCGGCGTTGTGGCGCCTGCCACATGCACAAGGTGGTCTGCATTTGCGACCTCGTACCACGCATCGAAACGCGCACCCGGCTCGTGGTGATCATGCATCAGCTCGAGGCCAGGAAGACCACCAACACGGGCCACCTGGCGCTTCGGTGCCTGCCCAACAGCGAGAAGGTCGTGCGGGGACAACACGAACCTCTTTCGCAGGCGCCGCTGTGGCCGGAGACGCACCAGCCAGTTTTGCTCTTCCCGGCTCCTGGCGCACAACCGATGCACGTTTACGCCGCTGGAGATAAACCCGTTGCCCTCATCGTGCCCGACGGCACTTGGAGTCAAGCCGCTCGCGCCCGCAAGCGCATTCCCTGCCTCGAGGGGGTGCCCGCGGCGATCGTGGCAAGCGACGGGCCTTCGCTTTATCGGTTGCGCACGGCGAACGAACCGGGACAGGTCTGCACCCTGGAGGCCATCGCGTTGGCGCTCGAGGTTCTCGAGGGGTCTCGTGGCTCCAAGGTACGCTTGCAGCTCGAACACCTCTTGCGCGTGATGGTCGAACGCACGCTGTGGACGCGAGGCGCGCTGGCCCCGAGCGAGGTCACGGGCGGCATTCCCGCGGGGGCGCGCGTCGATCGCCCCTGGGAGCTTGCTGACTTGGATCCCGCCGATGGGTCCTCCGAGACGAAACCCGATTGAGCCCTGGGCTCGACCTGAGCCCTGAGGAGGTACGGCCTGGAGCGTGAGGCTCCGCTCAGACGGAGCATCCTCCGCGCTGACCTGAACTTGTGACCCCACCGGGAATCGAACCCGGGACTGCGCCGTGAGAGGGCGCCGTCCTAACCGCTAGACTATGGGGCCGGAGTATTAAGTTTTGAGTTTATGTTTCATGGGGACGTTTTCCCGCCCCAGTTCGGGGACAGGGATTCGAACCCCGATAGCCAGCTCCAAAGGCTGGCGTCCTGCCATTAGACGATCCCCGAGTACTTTTCAAGTGTTTTATTTGGTTCGGGGACAGGGATTCGAACCCCGATAGCCAGATCCAGAGTCTGGCGTCCTGCCGTTAGACGATCCCCGATTGTTGGCCCGAACCTGTGTTTCGGGAGGAACGTTTGTACCAGGGCGCCATTCGGTGTCAAGAGTCTTGCACGCGCATCGAATTCGTTCGCAAACACGCCTGTAAGTGCGCTCTTCGGCCGGTACTTCTCGGCGCGCGGCGCCTTCGTCCCTGCCCGCGCGCATCGAGCCGCCGACCGCTTCGGTGAGGGCCCGAACCGGCGTCCTCTCACCTGGGCCGCGGACCGAGCGCGGTTCTTGCCCGGTTGTGGGATCGGTGTTAACCCTGGATGAATTGCCGGCGTGTGCCGGTCCAAGGGTCACATGGAACTCAGCTTCTGGGCCGCGACCGACGTCGGACGCAAACGGGAACACAACGAAGACAACTTCCTGGTCGACAAGAAGTTGTCGCTCTTCGTCGTGGCCGATGGCATGGGGGGGCACGCATCCGGCGAGGTCGCGTCGCACTTGGCCGTTCACGAGCTGCGGCGCGTGGTCGAAGAAGACCGGCCGACCCTCGAGGCCTATCAGCAGGGCAAGGCCGCCACACAAGATGTCTTGCAGATCCTCGAGGAGGCTGTGCAGTCGGCCTGCCAGGCCGTGTTCAGGCGGGGCCAGCAGGATCCGGACAAACGGGGCATGGGAACGACGGCGTCGGTCCTTCTGGTGGTGGGCGAACGAGGCTTCATCGCTCACGTTGGGGATAGCCGTATCTACCTGCTTCGGCAAGGCCAGGTGGTGCAGCTCACGGAGGACCATTCGCTGGTCAACGAACTCATCCGTCGAGGCAAGGTCACGAAGGAAACCTTGGCGCAGTCACCTTATGCATCGTTCAAGAACGCCGTCACCCGCGCGGTGGGCGTCTACGAGACGGTGCAGGTCGACACGATCGACTTCGACATCCTTCCTGGAGACCAGTTCCTGCTTTGTTCGGATGGCCTTCACGCCTACCTCGACGAGCGCCGCACGCTCGAGCTCATGTCCGAGGACGACGTGACGCAGGTGCCTCAGCGCCTCATCGACCACGCCAACCGCTCGGGCGGAATCGACAACATCACCGCCGTGGTGATTCGCATCCAGGAGTCCGTGTCCGAGGCCCAGGAGGTGCGCAGTGAAGAGCTCACTCAGCGTATAGAGGTTCTTCGCCACATGCCGCTCTTCCGGTACCTGACGTACCGAGAGATCATGCGGGTGCTCAACGTGACGGAAGTGGCCGACTACGACGCTGGCCAGGGTGTGCTCAAAGAAGGTGAGCCGGGTGACGAGCTTTACATCATCCTTCGCGGCAAGCTGAAGCTGCACAAGGAAAACACGTTCATAACCCACCTCGAGCCGGGGGCGCACCTTGGCGAGATGGCGCTTGTAGACCGCAGCCCACGCTCGGTCAGCGCCACGGCCGAAGAACGCAGCCGGCTGCTCGTGCTCCGGCGTCGCGAGTTTTATGAGATCATTCGGAAGCACCCGCCCCTTTCGGTAAAGCTCCTCTGGAGCTTCGTTCAGGTGCTTGCCGAGCGTTTGCGGAAAACCACCGCGGATCTTTCCGGAGCGCGCCAGGAGGCCCACGTGCCCGACATGTCGGCCGACGTCCTCTTCGACGAGTAGCCAAGCCGGGCCCCATCGGTCATAAATAGGCGCCCGACAGGAACCCATGTCAGACGCTTCGGACAAGACTATCGCTTTTTCGCGCTTCGCCGCGCGCATGGCTCGCGGAAAACGCATCCGACGCGGCGACACCCTGTTGGACCACCCTGACCCCCGCGCGGCCGTGGCCGCCCTCCCCGCCGACGAGTTTTTCTACCTGGTGGCCGAACGAGGCTTGCCCGAGGCGCAAGAGCTTCTGCTCCTGGGCTCGCCCGAGCAGGTGCAGACGGTGCTCGACATCGAGGCCTGGGATCGTGATCGGCTGTCCCTCGCCAAGGCAGAGCCCTGGCTCTCGGCCCTGGTCGAGGCCCCTTTCGAGCAGGTCCAGGCCTGGCTGCGTGGGTTCGACGTCGAGCTCGTGGCTTTGCTGCTCCGGCGGCGCATGAAGGTCTGGGATCTCACCTTGGGCGAGGAGCCGGAAGAAGAGCCAGAGGGCCAGCTGTTCAAGACCCCTGATGGCTTCTTCATGATCGAGGCGACCGGCGGCCCTGATGCCCAGCGTGTGACACTGGCCCTCATCGAAGCGCTCTACAGTGCCGACCTCGTCCACGCCCGCCGTGTGCTCGTGGCGTTGAACGCCGAGCTCGACAGTGACCTCGAGGAGCAAGCCTACCGCTGGCGCGCGGGCCGACTCGCCGACCTGGGTTTCGTCGATTACTACGAAGCCCTCGAGGTCTACGCGCCTTTGGATCCCGCGACGGTCGAGGTGGGGGAAGCAACGGGGCACCGGGTCCGTCCCTTCGTCGACGAGGAGTCCGCCCGCGCGAACGCAGATGCGCTTCGTATGCCGAGGGCTCTCGCCGAGTCCGTGACGTCCCCCAAATCGCGGTTCGCTCGCGCGCTGTCGGGGTTGACCGATGACGAGCAACTCGCGGACGTGCACGCGGCCCTGGTGGCGCTCTCGAACCGGGTGCTGTCGGCCGATCGTGTCACGCCTTCGGACGCCGCGCGGATCGCCGAGGTCTTGGCGCGCATGCAAGGCACCTTGGATCTTGCGCTCGAGTATCTAGCGCGCACCGCACCCACCGCGAAGACGCGCGAATCGGTCGAGCGCGAGGCCGTGCAATCCGTGCCCTTGCTGCGGCTGCACCGCCTCGGCGTTTCGCTCGTCGCCAAGGTATCCAAGGCGGCCCAGACGCTCCTGAGCGAAAACCCGTTCGCAAGCGCGACGGAGGCCCTCGCTCTGTGGGCAGCTGACGACGCCGAGGTGCTGTCTGCCCTCACGGCGGGGCGGCCGCTTTACCCGAGGCTCCTCGATCCCGATCCTGCACATGGCACGCGTCCTTTCGGCGCTCTGGCCGACGTGGCACGCGCCACTGCGCGGCTAGAGCGCTTGGCGATGCAAATCGCCCTGGTCCGCGCCCTCGGCGTCGAGCCGCGCGAGCTCTCCCCGGAGCGCTGGCCCACGCTGGGCATCCGGGACGGCGCTGCCATCGACTTCGGTGTCCTGGCGCGCACGGTGCTCGTGGGGCGCCTGCTCGGCAACACCCACCCCGGTTTGCATGCGCTCTCCGAACACGAGCTGGCGCGGTTCGCCGCCTCGACGTTCGACGTGCGGGCCCGGGCCTTCGAGACGTTGTGTGCGGCAGTTCCCGGAGGCAACGTGCCGCAGGCGGCTGCCCAGGTTGCGCGCGATTGGGCCGATTCGCTGGTCCCGCTCGAACCGGTGTTGAAGGCCTCCGAGGTCCCCACCGACGCCTGAGGCGCACAGTGCGGGCCCTCCGCGTTTGACAGCGCGCCCCTGCTTTCGCGAAACTGAGACGACTTAGGGGAGCGGACTAGCTTGAAGCGAACTTGGATTCGGCGTCGTGGGGCCTTCGCGCCCCAGCGGCGTGCCTCGGCCGAAACGTGCGGACGTTCGAAGGGGCGCGCCAAGGAGACCCCAGGGAGGCTGTGCCTGCTCGTCCTGGTGCTGACGACGGGCGTGAGTCGGGCCGGATGGGCCACGCCTCCCGTGCCTGCCGCGCCGACTGACGTGGACCTGCCCCTGGCGACCCGTGCCACTGCGGCCCCTGAGTCGAGCGAGCGGATTCACCACGCGACGGGCCTCGAGCTCTTCGACGAGGGACGTTACGAAGACGCCGTATCCGAATTCCGTAAAGCCTACGAGCTCGAAGCGCGTCCCGAGTTCCTCTTCGACATCGCACGAAGCTACGATCGCTTGGGACAAAGCGACAAAGCGCTCTACTTCTTCAAGCGGTACCTTTCAACCGCCCCGCCAGACGCCTCCCATCGCTCAGAAGCCGAAGCCTTCGTCGTGCGAGCCGAGCCCCCGGTAACGTATCCGCTGCCACCTTCCCCCGCACCGTCCGGACCCCCTTTGTTCGTGAATGACGTCGCCGGGAAGGAGCCCTCCCCGCTTTGGGCACGCTGGTGGGTCTGGGTTGCAGCAGGAGCGTTGGTCGCCACCGGGTTGGGAGTCGGGATCCTGCTCTCGGGCGAGGATCAGGCGGGCCCTCCCCCCAGCGACCTTGGTAACCAGAGGTTCTTTTAGGATGGCGCGGGCACGGCGCCCCTTCCCCTGGCTCCGCCTGCGCTGGCTCGGCCCGGCTTTGGGCGCGGCGATTGCTCTGGCAGCGGGTTGTCGCGAGACGGCCGAGCCCAGCGTTCTCGTCACGGTCAGGCTGGGCGCCTCCGAACTCCAGGGGGTGGTGTACACCTTGCGCGTAACGGCAGAGGCGGCGGCAGGCGGTGATACCCGAGACTATGCGGACGACGCAGGATTGCCGCTGCGGTTTCCCACCACGTTCTCGCTGACCGTCGCATCTGGGGTGCGTGGGCCGCTCGAACTCGGCGTGTTGGGGCTCGATGGCGCGGGCCGAACGGTGGCGCGCGCGGAGCTGGTCCCCGGGCTGACTCTGCGGAACGGAAAGACGGTGGCTGCGGAGGTTGTCCTTAGCTGTCTGGGTGCCTGTCCCGGAGCGGTGCCCGACGCGGGCGCGGGAGCCGATGGCGCCCCGCCCTTGCCGGAAGGCTGTGGCAACGGACGACTCGATCCGGGAGAGACCTGCGACATCGCGATCACGTCCGGTCTACCCGGGTCCTGTCCGCCCAGCGACTGTACCGACGGGTTGGCCTGCACCCGCGATGTTCGGGTCGGGGAGGCTTGTAGCGTCACCTGCGTGCACCAAGAAGTTCTGGCCTTCGTGTCGCTCGATGGCTGTTGCCCCGCGAACGGCACCTTCGAGACGGACGATGATTGCTCGCAGACCTGCGGCAACGGAACCGTGGAACCCATGGAGACATGCGACACGGCCCGGCCACCAGGTACCCCCGGCGCTTGCCCGAGCGCAACAGACTGCAACGACGCAAATCCCTGCACCGTGGACGGATTGCTGTCAGCCAACACCTGCGCCGCCCGCTGCACACGCCAACTCATCACGGCCCCCGCGCCCGGCGACCTCTGTTGCCCCACCTCGTCGACGGCCCGCGACGATCCGGACTGCCCCGTCGTTTGCGGCAACGGCATTCTGGAAACAGGTGAAACCTGCGACACCGGCATCCTGTCGGGACGGCCCGGCGGCTGTCCTGCGGGGTGCGATGACGGCAAAGCCTGCACCGCGGATCGCCTCGCGGGCACGGGGTGTGGTGTTCGATGTGTGTCGTCGCCGGTGGTCGAGCTCCTTTCGGGAGACGGCTGCTGTCCCGAGGGTGCCACGGCCCTTGCGGATTCCGACTGCCCTGCCACCTGTGGTAACGGACTCGTCGAACCCGGGGAAACCTGCGACAGCGCTCTGTCTGGACGTCCGGGTGGGTGTGTCGAGGTCTGTGCTCCCCGGGCCTGTGCCACCGTAGTTCTGACGGGGGCGGCGGCTTCCTGCTCGGCGCGTTGTTCGTCGACCGCCCTCACAGCGTGTGCGCCGGTATCGGACGGCTGCTGTCCGACGGGGTGCACCTCCGATGCCGATCCAGACTGCTCGCCCGGTTGTGGCAACGGACAAATCGACGAGGGCGAATCGTGCGACACGGCCAGGGGCTCTGGCTCTGAAGGGGCTTGTCCCGAAGTATGCGGCGACGACGGTGACGCCTGCACCGAGGAGACGCTCGTGTCCCGGGGAACATGTCAGGCCCGGTGCGTGAGGCGGGCCATCATGGGCTTTCGCCCGGGTGACGGCTGCTGTCCGCCCGGCGCAAACCGGGCCGTGGACGCGGACTGCTCCGCCGTATGCGGCAACGGCATCGTGGAGTCCCCGCGCGAGACCTGCGACCGTGCCGTGCCCGCGGGGCAGCCTGGCGCTTGCCCGCAAACCTGTCCCCCTGCCCCCGCTTGCTTTCAAGTCAGCCTGACGGGCAGCGCCGACGCTTGCGACGCCCGCTGTGCACGGGAGCCCGTGACTGCCTGCCGCTCGGGGGACGGCTGCTGCCCTGCGGGGTGCAGCGCCGCCGCCGACGATGACTGCCAGACCATTTGCGGGAACCGGGTCCGCGAGCCCGGTGAGGCCTGCGACCGTGGCATCACCGCAGGCAACCCAGGCGCATGCCCCTCCGTATGCGATGACGGCCAGAGCTGCACCGTGGATTTCGCGACGGGCAGCGTTGATGCTTGCTCTCGCTCCTGCGTCTTCGCCAAGATAAGCGCCTGCGCGTCGGGGGATGGCTGCTGCCCCGTGGGCTGCTCGTTCGGCACCGATGCGGATTGCGCGCCCATCTGCGGCAACGGCGTGGTCGAAGATAGCGAGACGTGTGATCCACCGGCCAGTTGCCCGACCTCGTGCAAAGACGACACAGATCTGTGCACGATGGCCATGCTGCAGGGGGATCCTAGCTCGTGCACCGCCCGGTGCGTCCAGGCGCCGATTCTCGAGTGCAGCACCGCCTCCGACCAGTGTTGTGCCTCGAGTTGCAACGCGCCCACCACGGATCCTGACTGTCGCGCGGCGCCCAGCCCCACCTCCTCGAACCCCTGACCCCGGGCGAGACCATCGACGCCCGGCCCCCTCCTGGCACTCTTGACACTCAGGTGCCAGCGGTATAGCTCTGGGGTTTCCGAGGGTTACGACCACAGGCGCCAGGCTGGGAATAAATCCTCCGGCCACCACGGTTGAAGGGCCCGAACGCCGCACGCCGGCGCCACAACGTCCCAAAATGACGAGGTTTCCATGCCAGAGGTGATGATACACGTTGAGAACCTCACGAAAGACTACGGGTCTTTCCGAGCCGTCAACGGCGTGAGTTTCGATGTCCACAAGGGCGAGGTGCTGGGCTTCCTCGGCCCGAACGGAGCCGGCAAGAGCACGACCATGAAGATGCTCACCTGCTTTCTGGCCCCCACCGGGGGACAGGCCAAGGTGGCGGGCTTCGATGTGTTCGAGCAGTCGCTCGAGGTGCGCAAGCGCATCGGATACTTGCCGGAAGATACACCCCTTTACCGCGACATGACGGTTCGGGAGTACCTCACCTTCGTCGCCGATGTCCGGGGCATGGAGCGGGGTAAGCGTGACGGCCGCATCCGCGAAATCGGGGGCCGCTGTGGCCTGGGCAACGTCGCTGGCAAGTTGGTGGGGGAACTGTCGAAGGGGTTCCGGCAGCGCGTAGGCCTCGCCCAGGCCATGCTGCACGATCCTGACATCCTCGTGCTCGACGAACCCACGAGTGGTCTCGATCCCAACCAGATCGTAGAGATTCGCGACCTCATCAAAGAAGTCGGAAAAGAGAAGACCGTCATCCTCTCGACCCACATCCTGCCCGAGGTCCAGGCTACCTGTAGCCGCATCCTCATCATCAGCGGCGGCAAACTGGTGGCCGACGGCACCCCCGAGGAACTCCAGGCCCGCGACCGCGGCGCCCGCTACCGCCTGGTCCTGGAAGCCAATGGCGTCCCTCAGGAAGCCATCCGCGATCGCCTCGCCAAGTTGGGCGGCGTGTCCCGCTGCGAGCTGGCGCTGGGAGAGGGGGGCGAGCACGCCTTCAAGATCGATACGTCGACCTCGGACGATCTGCGCAAGCCCTTGTTCCGGGCTGCTGTCGACAACGAATGGACGCTGCTCGAGCTCACACGGGAATCCGCCAGCCTCGAAGACGTGTTCCGAAACCTGACCACTGGCGACGGCGCCTGAGCGCTCGCCCAACTTACGAAGCAACGACCTACAAGGAGCAACGCCATGACCGCTGCCTGGGCGATCACGAAGCGCGAGATCCGCACGTATTTCAATAGCCCTGTCGCTTACATCGTCGCCACGGTGTACATGCTGCTGGCAGGCTACTTTTTCTTCAGCGGGCTCTTCCTCGAAAAGCAGGCCGAGATGCGCGGCTACTTCGGCCTGACGCCAATCTTCTTCTGTTTCATCGTGCCTGCCATAACCATGCGCCTGCTGGCCGAGGAGAAAGGCAGTGGCACGCTGGAGATGCTGATCACCATGCCCGTGCGCGACTGGGAGGTCGTCGTGGGTAAGTTTCTGGCGGCTCTGGCCTTGATGGCCACCGTCATCGGGGCGACGTTGGTTTACGCCTTCACCGTCGCGTCCGTGGGCGATCTCGACACAGGCCCCGCCATCGCGGGCTACCTGGCCATGCTGCTGATGAGCGCTGCCTACGCGGCAATCGGGGTGATGGCGTCGGCCTTTACTCGTAACCAGATCGTGGCGTTCATCGTTGCCTTCGGGATCTCGTTTGCGCTCTTCATTTTCGGGAGCATCGTTCCGTTGGCGCCCCAGAGCCTACAGCCGCTGCTTGCCTGGCTCGCCATCGGCGAGCACATGCAAAGCATGGCCCGCGGCGTGGTGGACACCCGCGACGTGCTCTACTACCTGTCGATCATCGCCGTGAGCCTCGTGGTGGCCTCGGTGACCCTCGAATCCCGCAAGTGGAGGTAAGACCATGGCCACCACCGACAAGTCCAAGTCAGCCGTCCCCCATACCAGTCTCCAGGCGCGCAAGAAGCGTGTGTCTGCCAGCAACGCCGTGCTTTATGCGGTGTTCGTCGTGGGCGCCGTGGTGCTGGTGAACCTTATTAGCACCCGGTTTTTCGCCCGGGCCGACCTCACCGAAGCCAAGGCCTACACGATTTCCGACGCTTCGCGAAAGTTGGTGAAGGACCTTCCGGACTACCTGAACGTCAAGGTGTTCATCTCGAATGACTTGCCACCCGAACTCAAGGCCGCGGGCCGCTACCTGCGCGACACGGTGGACGAGTACGCCAACGCGTCCCCCAAGTTCAAGTGGGAGGCGATCGACCCAGGCGGAGACGAAAAGCTTCAACAGGAAGCCTCGGCTTGCAAGGTCGACCCTCTGCAGATTCAGGTTCTGCGCGAGGGCAAGTTCGAGATGGGCAACTACTACCTGGGTGTGTGCCTTCAGTATGCGGACCAAACGGAGTCCATCCCCCAGGTGGCGCGCCCCGAAGGACTCGAGTACCAGTTGACCTCGCTGGTCAAGCGAATGACCCAGCGCAAACGAAAGATCGCCTTCACCACGGGGCACGGCGAGGCCGACACCAGTCAGGGCCTTCAAGCCCTCAAGGAGGAACTCGAGAAGGAGTACGATCTTTCGACCGTGAACCCCTCGCAGGCCGAGATTGGCAACGACGTAGATCTGCTCGTCGTGGGAGGCCCGAAGCAGGCCTTCGACGAGCAAGGCCTGGCCGCCATCGACAAGTTCCTGATGAGGGGGAAGGGTGCCATTTTCTTGGTCGACGGCATGGCCATGACCTCGCCCCAGGCCCAAGGCATGCAGGGCATGAACATGGGCCAGATTCGCATGGGCCAGCCCAACAACCACGGCATGGAAAAGCTGCTCGAGGCCTACGGCTTCAAGGTCAACCAAGACTTCATCTTCGAGCCCGAAGCCAACACGCCGGGCCCGGTGAACATGAACGGGCGCATGGCTCTCATGAACGCACCTGTATTCGTGGTGGCCGAGATCGACGAACACCCGAACCTCTCCGTGGTGTCCAATATGCGGGGCGCCGTGCTCCCCTACCCCAGCAGCCTCCAGCTGGTGGGCCCGCTCAAGGACGCCAAGCAGGGCAGCGCTGCCGAGGGCATCAAAGTGGGCGACGGAACACTTTGGCGCATCTCGGGATCCACGGCTGAGGCCTGGCGGCACACGGGGTTCTTCGTGCTGACGCCCACCACGAACTTCGAGCCTTCGACCGAGCGTGGGCCCTTCGACTTCGGCTACGCCTACGCCGGCACGCTCAAGTCGGCGTTCCCGGACGCGGCGGCTCCACTTTCGGCCCCGGCCAGCGGCGACGCCCCCTCCGCGCCGGTGTCCCAACAAGCCAAGACGCGCCTCGTGGTGATGGCGGACTCGGACTTCACCCACGACGAATACGTTGGGCTGGCGCGACACCCCTTGCTTCAGGCCTACGCCACCGGGGCCGCCCTGATGTTCAACGCCATCTCGTGGGCCATCGAGGACGAAACACTGACGCCTCTGCGCAACAAGACCCTCACGCCACGGCCGATCCAGGTGGACCCCGCGAAGGCCACGGCTCTGCTCTGGGCTAACGTCGTGGGCCTGCCGTTCGCGTTCTGCATGCTCGGCTTCGTTCGCTGGGGCGTGCGCCGTTCGCGTCGTGCCGCGATGAAACTGTGATCCTCCCTCCTTCCCGCAGAGAACGATCATGAACAAGAAGACCCTGTTGTCCGGTGTGGCCTTCGTGGCGCTTGGGCTCGTGGCCCTCACCGTATTGAAGTCTCCCGAGAAAGGTCAGCGCACGGGCGAAGGCGCCCGGCCCATTCCGAAGCTGGCCCGCGGCGACTTCGACACGCTCGTCGTCACCAAGGACGGCAAGTCCACCACCGTCGTCCGTGAAGGCGACGCCTACAAACTCACCGCCCCGCTTGCTTTCGATGCCGATGAAGGCGCCGCCAAGGAGGCCTTCGAGGGCATCGAAACGCTCGCATTCGGCAGCATTGTCACCGACCAAAAAGCGAAGCACGCAGAGTTCGAGGTGGGCGACTCCGCTTTGCGGGTCACCGTGCAAAAAGGTGACAAACCCGTTGCCGACCTCCGCATCGGGAAAAGCTCGGGCGCCCATACGATGGTCCGCCTCGAGGGCAAAGACGAGGTGTGGCAGGCGAAGGGGGCTCTCCGGTTCAAGTACGACCGGGACACGACCAGCTGGAGGAACAAGACCATCTCCACGTTCGAAGAAAGCAACGTGACAGGGCTCTCGGTGAGCGCGGCAGACGGATCGAAGATCGCCTTGGCCAAACCCGAGCCAGCTCCAAAAGCCGAGGGGAACGAAGCGGCTGCTACCGATGGGGGCTGGAAGGTGGAGGAGAGCAGCCTCAAAATCGACGTTCTCGACAAGGCGATCGCCGACGGCATCGTCAACGCTCTGTCGAGCTTCAGGGCAAACGACTTCGCGGACGCCGAGGGGCCCGAGGTGACTGGGCTGGCGTCACCCAAACTCACAGTTACGGTCAAGCTCAAGGGAAACGCGTCCGCGACGCTCCTCGTTGGCAACAAGAAGGGTGATGAAGACTATTACGTGAAGAAGGAGGGCGGCGACCAAGTCTTCGTGGTGAAGCGCTGGAACCTCGAGCGTATCAACAAGCGTCCCCTCGACTTTAGCGACAAGACCATTTGCAATGTGCCCCCGGGGGACGTGCACGAGATCTCGGTTGCTCGTAAGGAGGATCCGTTTACTCTCGTACGGGCCGGCGCGGGCCCGGACGACTGGAAAGTGACCCAGCCACGGGGGCTCGAACTCGACACCTCGAAAGCATCGACCATCGCAGGCTACTTCAGCGCGTGGAAGGCCACCGGCTTTGCGGAGACCACCTCACCTGCGGCCACAGGCCTCGACAAACCGGTGGCCACCATCACGGTCAAGTCCAAGACCCCGGGTGTTGGGTGTACGTTGAAGGTGGGACGCGGTACGGAAGACAAGGCCAGCACCTACGTGCAGGTACCGGGCGGGGCCGAGGTGTACATTGTCCCGCAGTGGCAGGTGGATCGCGTTCTGCCCAAGAAGGATGACCTCAAGAAGACGAGCTGAATCGGTCGCGGCCGGGGTGACGTGACGACCGGCCCCAAAAAGAACGCCCGCCGCGGTCGGCCGGGGGAACCGGTGCCGCCGCGGCGGACGCGTTAAGTCGAACTGAGAGCGTCAAAAGCAGTCGGGCTCGCTTCGACAACAAACTTCGAGCGCGGTGATGTCCAGCTTGTTCCGTTTGAGGGCTGTACAGATCTCGCCGCGCAGCCGAATGCGAGATCGCGATCCTCCTTCGAACTCGAACCAGGAACTGCTGGTTTCCGTCTTGGGTGAGATCTCGACGCCACCGACGCTTAGCTTGAGGCGTTCAGGCCGATTTGTTGGAATGTTGAGCCGTACCTGACAAAGAGCGTTCTCAACGCTCGATACGGCTCGTTCGAGTGCCTGCGCGAAGTCTTCCTCCGTCGGCAAGGGCTCGAGCTGGTCGAACGTTCCTCCCGCTTGCGCGATGCTTGCCAAGCAGGAGCTGGGTGTGGCTCCCACGGGAAATACGAACGTACGCACGTCGTCCTGGAAGAGGCCCGCCGCTTCGATGGCAGCGGCCTCGCAGGCCGTTTTGGGGTCACCGGGGCAGGTAGGGTCACCGTCCGTCACGAGGAACGCCGCCTGTAGGTCAAATGCGTTTCCGAGCTGACGGACTTCCCTCAAGGCCAAGGCCGTAGGCACACTGTCGTTCGTCTGAAAGCAGAAAGGTCCCTCCTGCTCGCAGCGAAGCACGCGATCGATGTGATTGCCTGCATCCTCCATGGGGAACGACGCCACGGCCGCTTCGCAACAGGTGTTCAAGGAATCACAACTGAACTGAAGCGACGGAAAGGTAACCAGACCAAAGCGCAGGCGTCTTTCGTCCAGGGCCTCCCGAACGGCTTCCGCCACGAGGGAAATCCGAGAGCGTGAATCACGCCAGGGAAGCGTCATCGAAACCGACTTTTGCGCTACGATGAACACAACCGGGTTCGGCTCCCGGAGTGAGAGCACGACCTGCTTGAGGTCCTGACACGTTTCTCCGCTTCCCCCTACGCCCCCGGACGCGCCGTTTCCCCCCGCTCCCGCGCTTGGACCCACCCGCAGGTCGACCCCAATCGGGAGCTCTTCCGTACACGCGCCTCCCAAAACCCCAGCCAGTAGGGCCCACTGCCAGACCCCGGCCCCACCTATCCTGGTACCGTTTCGGCTTACGTTCACGGCTACCGCGTCTCGGTCAGTCGCCCGACGTCGTTTCGAGAAGCCGCGCGACGTCGTCACGGCGTTCACTCCGAGGGTACCTCTTCAAAAAGCGTTCGGCTTCGTCCCGTGCGCGGCGCGTGTCCCCGAGCTTGGCATAGGTTTCCAGCGTGGACAGATCCACCTCGGCGCGCAGCAAACCGCTGGGCCGCTCCTTTCGGTAGCGCTCCCATATCTGCAGCGCCCGCCGCGGGTCCAGCTTGTGATCTCGCCAAATACGCCCGATCTCATAGGTTGCGTTCTCTCCCGCAGGTCCGTCTTGCTCCGCGACACGCTCGAGCAAGGTGATCGCGCGGTCCGGGTCGCCCTGGGCCAAGGCTGCACGGGCTTGCTGAGACAAGGTTAACGGCACGGGCGCGTTGACCGCAAGCCCGCCCGCGGCCGGCGCTTCCGCCGGAGCCGCCGGAGCCGTTGCAACGGAAGCCAGCTTGCCGCGCCCCCGGCTGCCCGCGGCCGGCTTCGATCGACCCACGTCGCGTGGTGTCGAAGGCGCGCTCAACCACCCCGTCCAGGTCTGCCCCGCCTCGAGGCGCACCGCTCGGTCACCCTCCGCCACTTCGACCACGCCTTCAAATACTTCGACCCCGACTTGGTCGCGCTCGACCGAGACGGAAAACCGAGTGCCCACCACCTTGACCTCGAAGGGCCCCGCCGCGACCTTGAACTGCCGCCCCGGGGGCTGCTTTGGAACCTCCAGCGTGATCTTTCCGGTCTTGAGCTCCGGCAAGTCCTTGCTGTCGACCGCGAGCTGCGTGTGGGTCGCGAGTGCGAGGCGAGCGCCGCCCCGCAGACGTACTTTCATGGTTTCCCGAGGTCCCGTACGGACCACGGCAGGGCCTTGGAGGAAAGACTCAGGCTCGATCTCGGGGACCGTGACGTTTTCCACGGCCACCGAAAGGCTGTCTGCCTGCTCAGCCTCTGGCCACACGAGCAGAGCCAGAGATGCCGCCATACCGAAGGCCATACCCGCCAAGACGAGACCGGGCCAGCGCAGCCGTCGCGACGCCGGACGCTCCATGGATTGGTTCATCTGGGCGCTGAGCCCCGTCCAAATTCTCCGGCGGGCAATCTCATCGCCAGCGCGGGCGCGTGCCGCGGCAAGACCCTTGCGGAGGACATCCCCCTCGGGCCCCGAGATCAGCCAAGCGTCCTTCGATCCGAGATCTTCGCGCGTCCCCATCACGCCGTTCCTTCCTGGCTTGCCCGTCGCCAGGTGGTTTTTTTGGCCAGCTTCGTCAGCTCGGCGCGCGCATGGTGCAAGCGGGACCAAACGGTATTTACCGGGCAACCCACGATCTCGGCAACCTCCTCCACAGGCAGCTGTTCGATTTCGAAGAGCAAGAGCGCCGTGCGCTTTTTCGGGCTCAGCTTCTGGAGCATGGAGTCGAGCAACTCGAGCTCTGAGGCCCGCTCGACGTGCTCGGCAGCGGAGGGCGCCCCTTCCGTCAGATGCTTGACCTCCCGCCAAAGCAGGTTGCCGAGCATCTCGCGCATGCGGCGGCGGCTGCCCATACGCTGCACGTGCCGGGCGGCAATGCGGTAAATCCAGGTCGACAGCTGCGCGTCGCCCCGAAACCCGGGCAGGCTCCGGTAGACGGCCATGAATACGTCTTGAACCGCATCGTCACGTTCATCGGCCGCCACGCCGAACGCGGCAACGAAGCGCATGACCTGGCCGACGTGTCGGTCGTAGAGCACGCGCCAGGCCTGGTGATCCCCAGCCACGCAACGCGCGACGAACTCCTTGTCTGAAACTCGTGGAATTTGCTGAGCCATGCCGCCCGGTGCCATCTTTTCTCCTAGTTAGAGGACCTGGTTAGGCCGCTTCATCATTCTAAAACGCAAATCCGGCTCCCACACCGAAATCGGCGAAAACCCGGGGCGTCCGGTCGACCACGCGGTCCGCAGCTCCCATTTCGGGGCCCTCCAGGACCAGTTCATGCCGCACGAGAGCCACCCGACCTGTCAGGGCAACGTGGACGAACCATCGGCGTCCGGGATGCCAGCGGTAAAACGCTTCGGCATGCACCCAGGGCTGGACCGCCCAGCGTCTGTCGCTCGCGTCGGGCTCTGTCCGCGCGGCGCCCTTGAGGGCCAGGGCCGCTCCCCCTCGTCCCCCCAAAAGGTGGCGCCCTCGTCCCCCAAGATCCCAGGCGGGGCCGACCGCCAGGGATGCCCAGAATTCGCGGGCCTCACCCTCTCCTGCGCGGCGGGAGCCCAAGGCGGGCCAGCGAAGGGGCTCCGGAACACCTCCCCCCAGGCAGAGGGCGATCCCGGCGAGGCCCCGGGCACCCAAGAGCCGAGGCAGGCCTTTGTGAAGAGAAAACTCTAGCTCTGCGCCGAGGGCGCCCACGCCCTCACGTCCGCTGCGCGTCCGCGCGAGCGCCGCCAGGCCGACTCGCACGGGCTGGGGGGCCGCGGGGGCCTCCAGGGCGGCAGGCGGGCGAGGATCGCCCCGCCCCACGTCGAGCTCGTCGAGATAGCGCTCGACGATGATCGCGACCGTCTCGGCCAACGCGGCGCAGTCGTTGGCGGTGTGAGAGGATTCGAGCCGCCGTGACAGACGGGCCGTCCCCCGGTCGTCAAAGAGGACGATGGTGGGGGCCCCGGCGGCGCCGCGCACTTCCAGGCGCATGACCCCCACGTCCCCGGGGGCCGCTGAGGCCGTTACCATACCGGGCAGGTGAAGGGAGAGCGCGGCCTCGATCTGTGCGACGGACGGGCAAGCCTGCTCGCCTTGCGCCGTCACGTTGATGAGAGCACCCGACGAAAGGGCCAGGCTGGCAACCCCGAACCATGCGAACACGTCGACATGGTATCAGAGGCCCCTTGGCCTGCACCGCGTTCAGGTTGCGAAGGCCTCGAACTTGTCGCTGGCCCAGGCACGGGCCCGGATGCCCTCGGCCTGTTCACGCAGGTCACCCGCCACGTCCCGCCGGCCCATTTTGTGCTCGAACGCCGCATAGGCTCGCAAGGTCCGTCCCAGCTCGAGCTCGGCGCCCCTGTCCGAGAGCACCTCGATGGCGCGATCGAAGATCTCCCGGGCGCCGCCACGATCGGGGTCGCCCGGCGCCCCGGCCATCATCGCCTCTGCCATCGTGCGGAGCGCCGCGCCCACGAGCGAGGGCACACCGATGGCTTCCGCCACGGTCAGCGCCGCTTCAGCGTGGTCGCGTGCCGAGAGCACGTCCATCATCGCCAGCTTCACTTCGGCCAGGCCCCGCTCGGCCTGTGACACCAGCCGCTTCGTCCCGAAACGATCGGCCAACTTCCGGGCCGCCTCGAACTCGAGCTCGGCCTGCTTCGGCCACGCGACGAGCAGCAGACACTCACCGATCTGAATGCCGAGGTGCGCCTCTGTCAGAGGATCGGCCAACTGGCGGACCACCTCACGCGCTTCTTCGAGCAACGCTCGGGCCCGATCCGGCCGTCCCAACTCACGCTGTACGGCGGCCTGATCCATCAGCGCAAACGCCACGCCGCGCGGGTCACCTTCGCTGCGGGACACGTCGAGCGAGACCTTGAAGCAGGCTTCCGCCGCGAGGAGGTCGCCTCGTTGGACCTCGCACAGTCCCAACCAGGAGAGCGTCAACGCCTTGCCCCGGTGGTCTCCAAGCTCGTCCCGCAGCGCCAAGGCTTTGCGGTGCCAGGCCATGGCCGTGTGAACGTCGCCCGTGAGCATGTGCACGCGGCCCACATCGTCCTGACTTGCGGCCACACCTGGCAGGTCGCCCGCGAGTTCGAAGAGCAAGCGGGCCAGCTCGAGGTGCCGCAGCGCCAGTCGGTAATTGCCGAGCGTGCGATGCAGCCGGCCGATCCGGGCATGAGCGGCCCCCCCCTTGGCGGGAAGATCCAGCCGCCACGCCAGATGCAGCATCTCGGCAAAATGTGCCAGGGCCTCGCGGGTTCGTCCCAACCGCGCTGCCACGTCACCCAGCTGGTGAAGAGCATCCATCTTGTAAACGGAGTCCGCCATGTCGAGCAGGCGAACCCCCTTCAAGTAAAGAGTGCGCGCTTGCTCGAGACGACCTTCCTCGCGCATGCGGTCGGCCGCGGCCACGAAGCACTCACCTGCCCGTCGCCCGTCGCCCCCTGCCTCGTAGAGTGTGCCCAGCCACTCGAAGCGGTCCGGCCGGGCATCCAGCAGCATCCGCCCTTCAATCCACTGGGCCGCAAACAGCCGGCGGCGACGCATGAGCTCGGGATCCACAGACCCGTAAAGGATCTCGCGGTCCCCCGGAATGGCGAAGCTCCATTCGGTCTCCCCCGCCAGCCGAGGCTCGGCGAGCCGCTCGAGGTGTCCGCGCGCCTCGAGCATGACCAGTATCTGGCGGGTGTGCTCGATGTTTGGATCCGGAGCGAACACGGTCGTGGGATCCGGTGGCACACCGCCCAATCGTCCGAGTGCGATCACGCCGCCGGTGGTGAACGAATGGCCAAACGCTGCGCCACGAGCCAACAGGTCACGTTCGGCAGGCGAGAGCGCGGCCACGCGAGAAAACGCGATCTGCTCCGGTGACAAATCGATCGGGCTCGCGCCCGTTTCTTCCACGTCGAGCCTCCAGGTGCCCTGCCCGGCCGCCTGCGTGAGGAACCCCCGTCGCCAATATCCATCGAGCAACCGCAAGACCGTACGAGGGTTGCCCCCACTTTCGTCCTCGATGCGATCGAGGAGCCGCGGGTCTGCGGGGCCCGAGAGCGCCGAGTTGACCAAAACGGCAACTTGCGCGGGCTCTAAGGGCGCCATGTCCAGCCGCACGTGGCTGCCTCCTGAACGCCCCCACTCGGGATGCCGCACGTAGAGCTCGGGACGGGCCGTGCAAATGATGACGAGGGGCGCTTCGCCGAGCTCATTGCAAAGGCGTGCGAGAAGGTCGAGGGAGGCCTCGTCTGCGACATCCAAATCCTCGAACGCCACCACTAGAGGCGTGATGCGCGCGTCCTCCTCGAGGAAGCGGCACAACACGGCTCGCGCGACGTCCGCGTACGACTCTGGCTTTCCTGCCAAGGCATGAAGCAGAGGGCTTTCGGGCAGCTCGAAGCCGAGGAAAGGCGCCAAAAAAGCGGCCACCTCCGCAACCCGGCGGTCACCGAAAACGGACTGGAGCTCGCCCCGAAACAGCTCCATGGCAGTTTGCCGTCCCATCTCGCGGGTGAGGCCAAGACGCATGCGCAAGAACGCCCCCCACCACGCAAACCTCTCGGGCGTGTGCTTCGCCGCCACCGTGGCTTCTCGTCGGCCCGCCCGAACCACGCGGAAGACGCTGCGCTGGGTGACGTCGTCAAGCCAAGCCTGCAACAGGCGAGACTTGCCGATTCCGAGCGGTCCGCTCACGGTCACCATCTGGGGCGCCTCGAACCGAACGGCGCGCTCGAGAGCCGTCTCGAGGGCCCGCCACTCGGTAGGTCTTGCCACGAAAGGCAATTCCATCTCTGCAAGCGGCAGTGGCTCTATGCGGGTCACGTCCAGGGCGTCGTCCCTCATGCAGCCATGACATGACGATTCACCGAGGAGGGCAATAAATCGAACACGAAGCGCCGTTACGTATCTCCGACGTTTCTAGAGCCGCCGCGGCTCGGGCCCACCGACGTCCCCCGAAGCGCCACCCTCGCCCGAGCCGAAGCACTGCGAGAGCCCTTGGGCTCTCGGCCCCCCTACATTCCGATGATGACCACCCCGCGTTCGGGCTGCGGCTCTCCCGGCCAGCTGACCGGGCGCTCGTAAGCGTCCGGGTCAGGCTCGGGAAGGGGCAACTCGAGCACCGGCTGTTCTCGTCGACGCCGTTCTTCGCTCTCGCGGCGCCGAATCTGTTCGATGATCCACGGGTCGAGCATGGCTACCCCCTTTGTCTTGGCTTGCTACATCACCGCCCCTTAGTCAAGCAGCGGCTGTTTTTGGCGCTTTCTTGAGACCCTCCAATCATCTGATGCGGCACCGCCCTCCGGGGATTCGTTCGTCCTCACGGTGGTGTGAGTCGGAGAGAGTAAGGCTCAAGGAAATTCGAACGCTTGGCCGACTTTTCTCGAACTTGGACGAAGAAACACTCGGGGAGCTCCAGCCCCTCCAAAGTCACCTGGCGGTCGGCGCTGATGGTCTCGCTGGTCACGAGGCGCCCCGTCGCGTCCAGAACGTCGATCTCAAGCGTCGAGTTGGCCGGCGGCACGACCATCAGGCTCTTCGAGGCGGGCCTACAGAAGCGAAACACGTCAACGTCTCCCGCGGGATGAATGCGCCCACTCAGCGCGTCGGCCGTGCGTGTTGGCGCGGTCGAGAGCTGGTCGTTCGGCTCCTGCTCGAGCTCCGGGGCGGCGGGAACTGCCGCCAGGGTCAGGCGGTACCGTCGATCGGTTATCGCACCTGCCGTGTTCTGCACCTTCACCATCACCACACCGTCCCCGGGCGGCTGGAAGCCAGCAAGCTGCAAACGCCCACTGGCGGGGCGCTGGTACCCGTAAAGCATCGTGCCCGCCGCATCGGCGAACCCCACCTGAGCCGCAGCGTCGCCTGGCAGCTGGAGGTCGAGATCGATCACCATGCCGGCCAGCGCCGAAGGAAACCTCACCTGAAACCAGTCGGTGTCTTGGCGCCATCCGAGGTGCCCCGCCATTTCGGCGGTGGCGGTTGCAACGGCGACCACGGTGGCCCGCTCCGGCGTGCCGTTCGGCTCCCGTTCTTCCCCTGCGCCGAGGGACCTCAGGCTCACGGTGAGAACGAAGGGTACGGGCTCTTCGGAGGGAGATTGGCCTCGGCCCACGCGCACGAGCAAATCGCTGGACGCGCCGATGTCCAGGTTCGGTACCACGAGCGCCTCACCCTCTACGGTGTTCGTGATACGCACGAGCGTTGCCCCGCTTGCGTTCGAGACGTCGAGGCGCAGAGGAGTGGCAGCGCTCGCCCCGGGGAGCGCCTCGAGCGCTATCCGCACGACGAAGGCAGGTTCCGTCGGCCCCTCCACGCCGGCGTCCGCACCTTCGGCTGCGTCAGGCGCCGCGGCATCGGAAGCCTCTCGCCTCTGGCTGAGCCGAAAACGAAATGTGTCGACGTCGGTGGCCCCCGCGAGCGTTCCCGACACGCGCCATTGGCGCGCTGCCGGCGGCCCTTCCACGTCGAGTTCGAGCGCCGGCGCTTCGGCGAGATGAAGCAACTGGGCCTGCGAGGGAAAGTTGTTGGGCTCAGACTCGGCGATCGCCACGACGTCGGCCCCTGGGTCCCCACCCGTACCCGCGTCGTGCTCGACCACCTCGACGGCAACACCCTCCCCTGCAGGCAGAAGGACTTTCCGCGAGCGACATCCTGCGAGTCCTGCAGGTGCCGCGAGGAGCACCATCAGCCCCACGGCGCACGCCCGCGACGGGGGACGCGTCTCGAGCCGAGGGGGAGTGCCTTGCCTCATTCCCCCTGCTGAGCACTCTTGGGCTGACGAGGCTGAATGCTGGCGAGGAACTCGGCTTCGGCCGCGATCTCGCCGTCCACCTTTGCTTCGCCTCGCAGTTTCCAAATGGAGGCGCCCTTGCGCAGCGGCGTGACTTCGATGGTCAGCTGATCCCCAGGAACCACGGCCCTGCGGAACTTCACCTTGTCCACGCCCATCAGCAGGATGAGCGTCTGACTCGGATCGATCTTCAGGACCTTGCAGGCCATCAGGGCCCCCGCCTGGGCCATGGCCTCCACCTGCAGCACACCCGGCATGACGGGAAAGCCAGGGTAGTGGCCGTCGAAGTACGGTTCGTTGCGGGTCACCATCTTGCGGGCGACGATCTTGTCGTCCGTCAGGGAGTCCACCCGGTCGATCATCAAAAACGGGTAGCGGTGCGGGATCAAGGCTTCGATGGCGCGAACGTCGAGTTCCATGGACAAGGCATCTCCTGAAGGGTCGGGGTCAACGAGGTCGGGAAGCTGCCCGGGCGAAGCCGCGCCTCTCGAGCGTGGCGATCCGCTCCGGGACGCGCACCGTCGGCGCGTCAGCTGGCCGGCGTCCTCTGCGACCAAGGCGCGGAACGGGGCCGCGCCGCGAGGCCGAGGTGGGCGGGGGGCTTACTTGCCCTTCTTCTTGGCCGGCGCCGCTGCGGCAGCCGGCGCACCGCCGCCGTCTTTGTTGTAGCGGCGAATGACCTCGTTGGTGAGGTCCAGGTGAGTCTTCGCGAAGATGATGCCCGCCTGGTTGCGGTCGAGCACCAGCGAAATCTCTTCGGACTGGGCGATCTGCCCCACGATGCGTTGCATGCGCTCGACAATCGGTGCCAGCACCTCTTGCTCCCGCTGGTTCAGCTCCTGCTGATTGCGCATCAACGCTTGCTGCAGCTTGGCCAAACCGTCCTGAAGCTCGGCTTCTTTTTCGAGCCGCTTGTCCTCGGGCAACAGGGTCCGCTTCTTTTTGAGGTCGTCGCCCGCCTTCATCAGCTCTTGCTGACGCTCGTCCAACTCCTTCTGCTTCTTTTCGAGCGTCTTCTTGAGCTCTTCGCGGGCCCGGCGCCCATCCTCGACTTCCAGGAGAGCCCGCTGCATGTCGACGTAGGCGATCTTCACCGGCTCCTCGGCTTGCGCCGTCCCGCAGACGCCCAGGCTCGCCGTGAGGCCCAAGAAAAGGCTGCAGACGACGGGCAGGAACCTCGGCACCGGTGCATTGACGAAACGAATCATTGGCAGTTGTCTCCCGAATCCCTTTGATATTGACGTTGGGGAAGGCCCATCGAATAGCACGCCCCGTCTCTGCAGGGAAGTTCCGGCCCACTAAGAGCCCTTCGCTTGGGGGTCCCTGAAGAAAGACGCTTGTCGGCTAGAAGAAATTCCCGATCGTAAACTCGAAGACCACCGGTCTTTCCGCTGAACTGACC
Organism: Myxococcales bacterium; assembly: GCA_022184915.1. NCBI lineage: Bacteria > Pseudomonadati > Myxococcota > Myxococcia > Myxococcales > Myxococcales bacterium. The sequence continues at coordinate 90,274 of JAGTJU010000011.1, forward strand.
CTGTAGAAGGGAATGCCCCACTCGAAGCGGAGGGGGCCGATGGGCGAAAACCAGCGAAACCCGAAGCCCCAGCTGGTACGGAGGCTGTTCAGGGGAAAGATGACGTTGCAGGGGTCAGCCGAGGGGTGAACGTCCGGGGGCCGAAGGGCGCAGTATTGGCTTTCCGTATTGAACGCGTTGCCCGCGTCCACAAACATCACGCCCTTGATGCCCACCTTGGGAACGATCGGAAATTCGAGCTCGAGGTTGCCGATGAGCTGGAGGTTGCCGCCCACCCGGAAACTGGAGAGCGCCGCGTCGGGCGACTGGGTGTTCGGCGCACGGATCCTGGGCCCCAGCGAGCGGGGGGAATAGCCGCGGATGTCGAAGATGCCGCCCACGAAGTAGCGTTCGGTGATGGGAACGCCCTGGGGGTTCCGGCTCGTGATGAGGCCCGCTTCGAGCTTCGTTCTCAACACGAAAGGTCCCCAGATGGGGTAGAAAAACCGGGTGGCCGCTTCGTAGCGCGTGAAGGTGTTTTCAGAGAAAAAGGCCGGATCGGCAAACTCGGCCGAGAGGGTGTTGAACCACCCTCGGGTCGTGAAGAGCCGGTTGTCCCGCGTGTCGTGATGCATGGTGACGCGCCACGATGAGGTCAGCCCCGAACGCAGAAGGTTGGCCAGTGACCCGTTCGGTATCGGATCCCGCAGGCCGCTGAAGAACAGGCTGCCCCGGGTCGAGGTTCGCACACCAACCTGCTCGAGGGTGTAGGTGAGCAGCAGGCGCACGTCGTCGTGGAGCAGATAGCCCCAGGTGAGACTTCCACCAACTGACTCGCGGAAGAACGAGAAGAAAAAACGCTGCTGGTTGAAGAGGTTGAACCCGAAGGTCCACCGGGTGTCCAGGAAGTAGGGATCCTGGAACTGAAGCAGGAAGAGCCTGCGGATCGACGAGAGCTGGGCCTGTAGGGTCAGCATCTGCCCGCGGCCAAAAAGGTTGTTCTGCGAGATCTGAGCCTGTGCGATGAAGTTTTCTACCGAGGAGAAGCCCGCACCGATCTGGAACGCCCCCGTTTGGCGCTCGGCCACCTCCACGTTGATCTCCATCCGGTCATCCGAGGTGCCGCGCGCGGTGGCCATATCGGCCCGCTCGAAGAACCCAAGCGCCGTCACCCTGCGCTTCGACAGGTCCAAGGCTGACTGGCTGAACTCTTCGCCCTCGACGATCCGCATCTCGCGCCGAATCACCTTGTCGCGGGTCTTCGAGTTTCCCCGGATGTTGATCCTCTCGACGAAGACTTTTTCGCCGCGCTGAACGTCGAAGGTCAGGTTGACTCGCCGTGAAGCCTCGTCCTTATCGGTCAGCGGCGTAACATTGACGTAGGCGTAACCTTCGTTTTTGAAGGTGTCCATGATCGTCTGCATGTCCTGCGTCAACTGCGAACGATTGAAAAGCTGTCCGGGTTTGACGGAGATCAGCTTGAGGTAGGCGTCCCGCGGAGCGATGAGTTCGCCCACGATGTTCACGGTCCCGAGCTCGTAGCGGGTCCCCTCCTCGATCGGAATCGTGATGAAGAGCGACTTTTTGTCCTGTGACAGCTCCATCAGGGGTTCGCCGATCTTGACGTCCACGAACCCCCGGTCCCAGTACCAGGACTGGATGAGCAGAAGGTCTCGTTGGAACGCGTCTTCTCGGTAGGTTCCCGACGACGTGAGGAGCGAAAACAGGTCCCCCTCACGGGTCAGCATCACGCCCCGCAGGTCCCGGTCCGACGCGTGCTGGTTGCCGACGAACGTGATGCGCCTCACGTCCACCTTCGTGTTCTCCTGGACGCGAAAGTAGACGTCCACCTGGCCCTTGTCCTGAGGCTTCACCTCGTAGGACACGTCGGCCATATAAAAGCCCCGCTCGATGTAGAGGTCGCGGATCTTTCCTGAGTTCTTCTTGACCTTCGCGAGGTCCAGGATCTCCTCGCGCTTGATGTCGAGGATCTCGTTGATCTTGCTGAGGCCGATCTCATCGTGCCCCGAAATGTAGATTTTTCGAATCGATGGCTTTTCCTTGATGACGAACGTCACCACCAGGCCCTTCGGGCCACGTGCCGTTTCCACCTGGACGTCGTCGAAGAAGCCCATGGCCCAGATCGCACGGACGTCCTCTCGCAGGGTTTCCTGCGTGAGCGTGATGCCGGGCGCCGTCCGGATGTTCACCCGAATGGCATCGTCCTCGACTTTCCGGTTCCCCCGGAAGCCAACCGCGGCCACGTCGAGTGAGTCGCCCTCGCCCTCGCCCGCCCCCTCGGCCTGCGCCCACAGGAGCGGCGACAATGGACCCGCCCCCAAGAGCGCCCAAAGCCCGAGGGCCTGAAGGACCTTCCGCAGGTGTAGAGAAGGTCGCATCTAGCCCACCACCTCCTCGATTACCCCGTCCACCATACGCAGGCGCCGGGGCACCTGCGCCGCCAGCTCGTCGTTGTGGGTCACGAGCAAGATCGTCATGCCCAGCTCGCGGTTCAGCTCGAAAAACATGCCGTGCATCTCACGGCTGGTCCGCGTATCGAGATTCCCCGTGGGCTCGTCGGCAAGCAGAAGCCGCGGCTTCAAGAACAAGGCCCGCGCCAATGCCACGCGCTGCTGCTCTCCCCCGGATAGCTCACCTGGCCGGTGGGTAAGCCGATGGGACAACCCGACCCTGTCCAGGATCTGCCGAGCTCGGCCTCGCATTCTCGGCGGTTTTGACGCCGAATCAGACCTGGCATCATCGCGTTCTCCATCGCCGTGAACTCGGGCAGCAGGTGATGAAACTGGAAGACGAAGCCAATGTGGT
>JAGTJU010000012.1 GCA_022184915.1 Myxococcales bacterium
CCTTCGCTCGAGACGGTCAAGGTCTCGTTCGTCAGGATGTTCCGCCAAGGACGCGGCGAACCGTTGGGTGGAAAGGTGAGCACCGTGTTCCCCCACGCGGACCCGAGCGGCTGACGAAAGTTGGCTCCGAAGCGGGTCCAGAACCGGCCCACCACGGTGAGGACGGCTTTGCCCTCGACCACGCGCGCGAAGGCAATGACCTGATCGGCGCGAGCGCCCGAGACCGCGAGGGGCACGTAGAGTCCCCGTGTGAACACCTGAGGGAGTCTTTTCCTGAGAGCCAGTGCGCGGTGCAAGACCCAGAGTTTGACGTGTCCGTCGTGCGGGCGACGAACCAGGCGCACCACGGCCTGCGTTGGAGACGCCTCGAACCGCTTGTTCAGCGACGCAAGCGCACGGCGACGTTGCCCGTAGTCGACCAGGCGCCGGTTGTCGGGATCGACCAGGCTCAAGTCCCAAAACTCGGTTCCCTGATAGATGTCCGGAACCGCCGGGCGAGGTGACCTTGAGCAGGGTCTGAACGAGCCCGTTCCAGTAGCCCGCCCACTGGGGCTTGCGCACGAAGCGCTCGAGGTCAGTGAGAAAGTCCGCATTGCGTGCAGGGTCCAGTGCCGCGGCAACGAAGGCCTTCACGGCCTGGTCGTGAGCTTCGTTCGGGGAGATCCAGCTGGTGTGTTGCTTGGCCTCCTTCAGGGCCTTCTCCATGTAGCCGCTGATGCGCGCGACATAATCGGGAGCGGAGGGTAGGCCACCTATCGGCCAGGTGCCGACGAGGGTTTGGTAAAACAGGTATTCCTCGTGTCGGCTCGGGGCGCGCCCGCCCGGCAACGCGGAGGCGAAGCGCTCGTTGAGGGCGTACCAGCGTTCCACGGTGCGGCGCCAGGCGCCCGGCATCTCCGAGAGCACGGCGATCCTCAGCCGGGTGTCCTCCCCGCGTTTGGTATCGTGGGTGGCCGTGGCATTCAGCGTATGAGGCGTCTCTTCGAGCCGTCGTTGCTGCGCTCGATGGAAGGCCTCGGGCGAGCTGCCGAACCGGTGTGGTTCACCGCCCACCTCGTTATGCGCCGCCAGAGGAAAATAGCGGTAAAAGGCCGTGTCTTCGAGTCCCTTGGCCATGACCGGCCCCGTGACTTGTTGAAGCCGAAAGACGAAGTCGCGCCGCTCGGCGAGCTCGTCGTGGGAGAGCCCGTCCGGGTCACGAAGCAAGAGCACGTCGCGGATGAAGTCGAAGATGTCCCCGCTCATCGCAGGGTTGTGGCGCTTGGCGAAGTGGATCGCCTGCTCGATCGCGGCCTGGTCGCGCGGACTTGGGCAGTCTTCGCCGGGTTGAACGTAAGTGCGGTACACGGAGAACCCCGTGATGACCTGGGCCAGCGCCACCTGAAGGCTGTTCAACGTGAAGTCGCGGCTGTACCTGTGCTGCTCGGAAATGCGATCGAGCCGCCGCGCAAGCACCGTGAGCTGGCTCGACATGGCGGTGTCGACCACGAGCCGCTTGCTCTCGCGGACCACGTCCGAAAAGCGGTCTGGACCTTCGGCGACAGTCCGCGCCAACGCCTCCATCGCCCGCTGGCTGGCGGGGTCGATGCAGATCGAGAGCGCCAGGTTCAGATAATCGTATCCGGTGGTCCCCGCCACGGGCCACGTGTTGGGCAGGGTCTCGTCGGGTCCCAGGATCTTCTCGACCACGACATAGGCCGGGTGGCCCGTGACGGCCTTCCATGCGGATTGAAGGTCCTGAAGGTACTTTTGCGGATCGAAGAGTCCATCGACATGGTCGATGCGCAGCCCCGTGAGCCAGCCGGCGGCGGCATGACGGAGGGCCAGGCGATGAACGGCCTCGAACACCTCGGGCAACTCCACCCGAATCGCGGCCAGTTCGTTGATGTCGAAGAAGCGCCGGTAGTTGATCTCGTCGGCAGCGACTCGCCAAAAAGACAGCCGGTAGGCTTGTTCGGCGAGGATGCGCTCGAGGGTGTCGAAGCTCCGGGGCTCCCCCCGCGTCCCATTCACCACGAGCAGCGCCGCCTCCATCGCCCCCCGTGCGGTCGGATCGACCGTGAGATTGGCCATCCTGCGATAGATGATCGTGGTCTCGCGCCGGCGCTCACGCACCCGATCGGGTTCGGTCTCCGTGCGCAGGGGCAGGTGCTCGAGCGCGCGGATGATGCTTTCGAGCTCCAGCACGATCGTGGCTTCCGGATCGGCCTCAGCCCGGAGGCGCTCGAGCGCGATGGCCAGGATGTGCATCCACGAGCGTGGTGCAAGGGGGAACCACGCGTAAGAGAGCGCCGCGCGAAAACGACCGTCCACCAGCTGCACGGTCAGCTGGTTCTCGAGCACCCGGCCGTATTGCTCGCCCAGCACGGGCAGCAACACCTGGTCGGCAAGATCGGGCTTCGGGGGACGCCAATCGATGTCGAAATGAGAGGCGTAGGGAGAGCTCGGCCCGTGCTCGAGCACGTCGAGCCACCAGCGGTTGTCGTTGCCATCCACGCACATGTGATTCGGAACCAGGTCCGTCACGATCCCCAGCCCCGCCTGGCGGGCGGCGCGGGCAAAACGCTCGAAGGCGCGGTCGCCACCCAACTGCTGGTTGACCTGCCCGTGGTCCACCACGTCGTAGCCGTGCTGGCTGCCTGGACGTGCTTGCAGAATCGGCGACGTGTAGACATCGCTGATGCCGAGCTCGCTCAGATACGCCAGCTGTCGTTGGGCTTGCGGGAAAGGGAACGATTCAGTCAGCTGGATCCTGTAGGTCGCCCGAGGTACGTAGGCGTCGTTCAGGTCTCGGAGGCGGGAGGGGGGCGTCCTTGACGGCAGGCGCTCTGCCACGCCCTCCGTCGGCGTTGCCTCAGTGTTGGCCACGGTGCCCCCCTGAGGCGCGAGCGATCAACACAACCACTCCCGCGGGCCACGGCGGACCATCGCCTTCGCTGCCCGAGCGCACCCCTGCCGCACCCTCCCACATCCCCATGCGTATCGAGCTTACGACACGGACTTTTCCTGTCCAGTACTCCGAAGGTCCTGCACGAGAGCGTGCATGCACTGCGTGTCGTGCGTCGCAAACAGCGCCCGTGTCGGGCTTACCCGCGCGCCACACCTAGCGCCCGCAGGCCGTTCACGAGGGCTTCGACGAGGGCCCGCGGTGCCTTGTTTCCAAGCAGGCTCTGGTTGATCTCGAGCTCGAAACCCAGATAGCGGGACGCGGGCAGCCGCCGTCTCGTCGCCGTGGTCAACCCGTCGTCGCGGCCTCGGTAGGGATAGTTTCGCCGCAAACGCAACCCGGGCGCTTCCTGGCGCAAGGCCTTGAGCCAGCGCTGCGCCACCGCGCGCTCTTCGGGCCGGGCCGAATCGTAAAGCAGCGCCAGGTCGGCCGTCCGCACATGGCGACGTCCGGCCTCGTCGACGAGAACGGGCGTGAAGCTGTGGACCCCGAGGTGAAGCACGCGCCGTCCCCGCAGGTCATCGAGCGCGGCACGCACCGCCTCCCAGTGGGGCTTGTGGTAGGCAGCGAGAAGGGCCTCACGCTCCCGCCGCGGCAGTTGTCGGAACGACGCTCCGACCACCTTCGGGTGAGTGGGCGAACGGTTGAGATCCACGACCAGCCGGCTCACGGTCCCTACGATCAGCGGGGCTCTGAGCTCGCCGGCCAAGGCCCGGGCCACCGGTAAAGCGCCGATGTCGTAGGCCCGATGTGTGCGGCTCTCTGCCTCGTGGCCCGGCAACGCGTGGCGAAGCCGGGCGGGAAGCGCCGCGCTCGCGTGCTCGCAGGTGAGCAACAGGGCCCACCCCCGGGCTGCGCTCACGATGTGAAGCCGCCCGCGGGGCTCTCGGGGTCGAAGGGGTGGGGCATGTCGGGGTCGTTCTAACCGCTCGCGCCCCGGGTGTCACTCCCCGGGCACGGCCAGGGTGCTTGGCCCGGGGGCCGAGGTAGGGCAGGATGCGAGGCAGCATGAGTCGCCGACGCGGTTCCGATTGCGAGCGGCGTGGCGACGCCCGATGATACCCCCACATGGCTCTTGCCCTGGTTCTGGTCGTTTTTACCACTTTGGTCGTTTCAGGCCTATGTTCGCTTTTCGAGGCCACGCTGTTCTCGACGCGCATCGCCGCCCTCGAGGCGTCCCGGGCTGACGGGAGGCACGTCACGGGGGCCCGCGCTTTCCTCAAGATGAAGCTGAACATCGCTGGACCCACCTCGGCGATCTTGATCCTGAACACCGTGGCCAACACCGCGGGGGCCACCTTGGCCGGCATGCTCGCCGCAGAGGTCTTCGGCAGCGGGTTCGTGCCCGTGTTTTCCGGTGTGCTGACCGCAGCCATTCTGTTTTTCTCGGAAATCTTTCCCAAGACCTACGGAGCGGTTCAATGGCGACGCCTGTGGCCCGCCGTGGTGTGGCCCTTGGCTGCCCTCGAGCGGTCCTTGCGCCCGATCGTTTGGCTCACGCAGCGCGTGGCGGCCCTGGCGATTCCGAAGGGCCAACGCGTCTCGATGGCCACGGAGGAGGAGATCGTGGCCATGATTCGACTGGGGGCGAAGGCCGGCGAGCTCACCCGCACGGAGATGGAGTTGCTGACTGCGGTTTTCCACTTCGATCAGGTGTTGTGCCGTCAGGTCATGGTCCCCTGGGAGCAGGTCATCTGGTTCGACGAGGATTGGTCCGTGGAGCAGTGCCTGGGAACGGTGAGGCGGCACCGGCACACCCGCTATCCCCTGAGAGCCGGGCCACGCAACGACGTGATCGGCACGATTCACATCACGGATCTTGTGGGCAAGTCGCCGGAGGATCAGGTGGATCTCAAGGCGTTGGCGCGGCCGATCCGCAGCGTTCCCGAATCGATGCCGGTGGCCCGCTTGCTGCGTGAGATGCAGACCCTGCGGCGCCAGATGGCGGTGGTGGTCGACGAGTACGGCAACACCGTGGGCATCGTCACGATGGAGAACGTCGTGGAGCAGATCGTGGGTCCCGTGCAGGACGAGTTCGACGACGAGTCGCCGGATGTCGTCAAGGAAGAGGAGGGCTGCTTCCTCGTGGCGGGGCTCCTGCCGCTGCGCAGGCTCAACCAGCGTCTCGAGCTCAGGTTGCCCGGGCGAGGCGACGTGGACACGCTGTCGGGCTGGCTGGTGGCCGAGCTCGGCCGGCTGCCGCGCGTGGGTGACGAAGTGGCGTTCGGTCACGCCCATTTCGAGGTCACGGAGGTCTTGAACAACCGCGCGGAGAAGGTGCGGGTCACGATCGAAGAGCGTCCCTCGGACGAGACCCCCAGCCCCGAAGCTTCGTCGCCGCCCAACTGACCGGATTCCGGGCACCGAGACACGTAGCTCACGAGAGAGCGCTCACAGGGGTGGGGGGCGTTGCGCGGGTGGTTCTTGCTTCGCGGACGTGAAACGAACCTGTTTCATCGCGTTGCAAGTCCCGTCTTCGAGGCAATGAATTCAGTCACTTGAGACTTGGCACGGGCGTCGCATTCCTTCGGTTCCGAAAGGATGCCCGTCATGATCTTCCGCCAACTCTTCGACCCTGAGAGCTCCACCTACACCTACCTCGTCGCGGACCCCGGCACAGGTGACGCGGCCCTCGTGGACCCGGTGCGAGAGCAGGTCGAGCGGGACCTGAAGTTGCTCGCCGACCTGGGGTTGAGGCTGTCGCTGGTGCTGGAAACCCACGTACACGCCGACCACGTCACGGCGGCGGGGCTTCTGCGGGAACGTACCGGCGCACGCACCGTCGCGAGCGAGCGCGGGGCCCCGTGCGCCGACCTCCGCGTCAACCACGGCGAGACCCTCAAGCTCGGGCAGCTCGACGTCAAAGTCCTGGCCACACCGGGCCACACGGACGATAGCCTCAGCTTCCTCATCGGAGACCGCGTGTTCACGGGCGATGCCTTGTTGATTCGCGGAAGCGGCCGCACCGACTTTCAAAACGGAAGCCCCGAGCATCTGTGGCACTCACTCACGCAGGTCTTGTTCGCGCTGCCGGACGAGACGCTCGTGTTCCCGGGCCACGATTACAAGGGCCAAACCGTCTCCACCATCGGTGAAGAGAAACGCCACAACCCCCGCCTGGCCGGCAAGACGCGCGAGGAGTTCATCGAGCTCATGAACAACCTGAATCTGCCGCCGCCGAAGAAGCTTGCTGAGTCCGTGCCGGCAAACCGCGGGTGCGGCTTGCCCCAGAACTGACCCAAGCGGTGCCATACCCCCAAGGAGACAGTGTCATGTTTTCCGAAGCCACATCGTTCGAGGCCTTCGTCAACGTCGATCCCCAAACGCTTTACGAACTGGGCAACACCGTCCGCATCGTGGACGTGCGGGAGCCCGACGAATTCGTGGGCGAGCTCGGGCATGTCCGGGGCGCCATCCTGGCGCCGCTTGCGTCCGTGGGCGCGGCGGCACGGGCCTTTGACCCGGACGAACCCGTGGTGGTGGTGTGCCGCTCCGGCGGCCGCTCGGCCCGCGCGGCGGAAGCCCTTTGCCGCCTGGGATTCACGAAGGTCATGAACCTGCAAGGCGGCATGCTGGCGTGGAACGCGCTGCGCTTGCCCGTGGAGACAGCCCGATGATCCTCGCTGCGGCGCTGGCCATCATGGTGGGGCTCACACTGGGGCTCCTGGGAGGCGGAGGCTCCATCTTGATGGTGCCCGTGCTCGTGTACGGATTGGGCCTGCCGGCAAAAACTGCCATCGCCGCTTCCCTGCTGGTGGTGGCGGCCACGAGCCTGGTGGCGCTGATTCCTCATGCCCGTTCCGGAAACGTCCATGGGAGGACCGGATTCCTCTTCGGCGCCGCCGGTATGGCAGGGGCTTTCGGGGGTGGTCGCATCGGGGTACACCTGCCGCCCACGCTCTTGCTTCTGGCGTTCGCCCTGGTCATGCTGGGTACCGCTTTTGCTCTGCTCCGCCCCCGGAGCGAGAACGCGCCGACGACGTCGGTCAACGGCCCCCACGCGGGCGTGGGTCTCATCCTGGTGGAGGGCACGGTGGTGGGCCTCGTGGCGGGCATGGTCGGTGCGGGCGGAGGCTTCCTGGTGGTGCCCGCCTTGGCGCTCCTGGGAGGTCTGCCCATGTCCCGCGCGGTGGGCACCTCGTTGTTGGTGATCAGCTTGCAATCTCTCGCGGGATTCGCAGGCTACGCAGGTCACGTGGAGCTGCCCTGGGCGGTGTTGGGCGTGGTCATCCTGTTCTCAAGCGTCGGCGCGCTCCTGGGGCACCGGCTTCATGGCCGCGTGCCTGAACGGGCCTTGCGGAGGTTGTTCGGCTACTTCGTCGTGGGGATGGGGCTCTTCGTTCTGTCTCGCCAAGTGCCGGCTGAGGTTCAGGCCTCCCCGATGTACCAGGCCGTCTTCGTGGCGCGTTGGCCGTTCTGGGCGGCAGGGGCGGCACTTTCTGCCGTGGTGCTCGTGATGCTTTGGCGAGACAACCGCTTGGTGGGTGTCTCGACGGGCTGTGCCGAGCTCTGCCGCCTTCCCTCGGATCCCACCGTACGCACGTCGTGGCGACCGCGCTTCCTGCTGGGCATCGTCCTTGGGGGGGCAGCTTCGGGGCTCTTCGCGGGGCGTGGACCCACCTGGGCCCTCGGCAGCTTCGACGCTCTCGTGGGAGGAAGCTCACTTCTCAAGGTCAGCGTGCTCGTGCTGGCCGGGGTGCTGATCGGTTTTGGGGCCAGAGCGGCAGGCGGCTGCACCTCGGGGCACGGCATCGTGGGCATGGCCCAGGGCGCCCGCTCGTCCCTCATGGCCACCTTGGCGTTCATGATCGGCGGCTTCGCCACCACGTGGCTGGTGCTGCCGCACTGACCTCGTCTTCACACTCGGGAGAACACAACCATGGACCGTACACTCGTTGCAGGCGCCGCCTTCGGCTTCGTTCTTTCACGGGCGGGCGCCACGGAATACGACGCCATCGCAGGCATGTTCCGGCTGACCGACCTGCATCTCTTCGGCGTGATCGGCGTGGCGGTGGCCGTCACCGCGCTAGGCTTCACGCTCTTTCGCAAGGGGCTTCTGCGCACCTTCGATCATCAACCGGCGGCCCTCGTGGCCAAGCCCTGGAAGACCAGCGTCGTTTGGGGCGGCCTGCTCTTCGGGGCGGGGTGGGCCGTGGCGGGAACGTGTCCGGGCACCGCACTCGCGCAGATCGGCGAAGGACGCCTGGCAGGCCTGTTCACGTTGGCAGGCATCCTCTTGGGCGCGTACCTCGACGGCCGCCGCGAGGCGTTTCTCGCGCAGCGCGGTCCCGCGGCGCGCTTGCGCCCCGCTCAGGCGCACACCTAGAAGCAGCGAGCCGTCTTCGCCGTGGCGTGGGCCTGCTCCCGAGCGCTCAGGTCTCTGCGGCGAGCTTTTTCACTGAGGCCAACGCTTCGGCCACGTGTTTGCGTGCGAAGAGCTGGGAGCGGAACCTGTGGCGAAGCACGCCCTCGGCGTCGAACACGAAGGTCTCCCGGCCGGGCAAGATGCCCAAGGTGTCACTCACGCCGAAGAGCCTGAAGAGCGCGCGCTCCGGGTCGGACAGCAAGCGAAAGGGCAGGCCATGATGGTCGGCAAAGCGGCGGTGGCTCTCGGGGCTGTCCGGGCTCACGCCTACCACCGTGGCGCCCGCGGCGGCGAAGGCTTCGTGACCGTCACGAAAGGCACAGGCCTCGGCCGTGCAACCAGGGGTCTCGTCTCGGGGGTAGAAATAAACGACGAGTGGACCCGCGGCCGAGAGCGAGGCGGACGTGACGGACTCACCCGTCATGTCGATGGCCGAGAATGAGGGAAGGGCGTCGCCAGGTTTGGGGCCGTTCATCTGAAAGGAACAGCCTACCCGAAACCTCGGCTCTGCGCTGGGGAGGAGACAGGAACGTGGGCGATGCAAGGTTCGAACTTGCGACTTCCACCGTGTGAAGGTGGCACTCTTCCGCTGAGTTAATCGCCCGAGACTGCCTGCGAGAGGCAGAAGGAGGAATTAATCCGAAACCTTGGGTCTGTCAATCTCGCAAACGACGCCCAAGGTGAGTTTATCGCAGCACAGCCGGCGCGCGAAGCCCCGCGTCCTTGGCCCGGGCAGAGGTGCTAGTCGAGAAGCTGCTGGATCTTGGCTTCCAGGCTGTTGACGTCGACCTCCAGCTGCTGCTCGGCCTCCAAGTCTTTGAGCGCCAACTTGCCCGTGGCCAGCTCGTTGTCGCCCACGATGAGGGCAAGCCGCGCCCTCATTTTCGCGGCGCGCTTGAGCTGGTTTTTGAGCCCCGTGGGGCGGTGTTCCACCTCGACACGAATGCCCTTGAGACGCAAGTCCTGGGCTTTGCGCACGGCCCAGGCGTAGGCCGCGTCTCCCAGGGGAGCGATGAACACGTTCACGGGGGACTCGAAGCTCTCGGGTGGCTCCGCAATGGCCAGGAGCACCCGCTCTACGCCCATGCCGAACCCCAGCGCGGGGGTTTTGGGCCCGCCCAGCGATTCGATGAGATAGTCGTAGCGGCCGCCGCCGCAGAGCGTGTTCTGCGCACCCAAGTCGCCAGAGGTCGCCTTGATCTCGAAGATGACCCCCGTGTAGTAGTCGAGCCCGCGCACGAGCCGTGGGTCGACCCGGGCGTTCACGCCCAGATTTTTCAGCAAGTCCTGGAACCGGGCAAACGAAGCCTTCGACGCCTCGCCCAGGTGGTCGATGAGGTAGGGAGCCCCGGCGCAGAGCTCCTGGGTGCCCTCATCCTTCGAGTCCAAAATGCGCAAGGGGTTGGTCTCGAGGCGCCGGCGGCTGTCTTCGTCGAGCCGGCTCGCATGCTGGCGGAAGTAGGCCTGGAGCGCGTCCCGGTAGGCGGCGCGTTCGTCAGGCTCTCCCAGCGTGTTCACCACGACGTCCAGGCTGGCCTCGGGCAGGCCGACCTCGCTCAGCAGCTTCACCAGCATGCCCACCATCTCGGCGTCGATCCCGGGGGAGGGAAGACCGATGACCTCGGCACCAATTTGGTGGAACTGACGCAAACGTCCCCGTTGGGCGCGCTCGTGGCGAAACATGGGGCCCATGTAGAACCACCGTGTCACGGGTTCCTTGTGCCATTGGGCCTGGGCGATGTACGCCCGCACCGCGCTGGCCGTGCCCTCAGGCCGTAGGCTGACCGAGCGGCCGTCGCGATCCTCGAAGGTGTACATCTGTTTCTCCACCACGTCGGTGGTCTCGCCCACACCCCGCTGGAAGAGGTTCGTGTACTCGAGAAGGGGCGTTCGCAGCTCGCGGTACGCATAGGCATCGAGCAGCATGCGGGCCCGCTCCTCCACGAACTGCCACTTGGCAACCTCAGGGGCCAGGATGTCGTTCATTCCTTTGACGGTCGCGGGCGTGTCTGCCATGGCGCCGCCGGTTCTAGCAGGTAACCCGGCCGTGGGGCAGAGCCCGGGGCGAGGTTCCGGGGGCCCGGGACCGCTTCGCTACTCGCTACGCACGACCAGGGTGCCGAGGCGGCCCATGAGCTCAGCCACCGCCGCCTCGAGCCGATCGGGGCTTCGGCTGTCGAGCGTCACCTTCACCATGTAGTCAGTGGCGTGAATGTGAGGGTAGGAGCCGACAGAGACCTCGGCGTAGGCCGCTACCACGGCATCCAGGTGGTGGGCGATCCGACCCTCGGTGTCGTTCACGTACAGGGCCCGGCCGTGGATGGGATCTGTGGCCAATCGGTCCGCGATGAGGTCGAATTTGCGCTGCAGAATGGCGGGCACCCCCGGCAACACGAAGACGTTCTTCACGGCTACCACGGGCCATACGCTCACCGCCTCCACGGGCCCGTAGTGCAGCTCGGCCCCTTCGGGAAGATCCGCCATGCGAAGGTCTCGCTCACTGAACCGCTCGCCGAGGCTGTGGCGGATGAGGGAAGACAGATCGGGGTGTCTCGCCAGCTTCATGCCGAACGCTTCGGCGACGGCAGGCATCGTCACGTCGTCGTGTGTTGCGCCCACACCGCCCGATGTGAATACGTGTGTAAAGCGCGCGGACAATGCGCGTACGGCCGCGACGATCTCTTCGGGCTCGTCGGGCACCACCTCGATTCGTCGCGTCACGACCCCGAGCGCCCGCAGCGCCTTGACCAAAAAACGGGCGTTCTCGTCCTCCACTTTTCCCGAGAGCAGCTCTTCCCCGATGAGCAAGATCGCGGCAGTGGGCCCGCGGAGGACGGACGTGGCGGGCCCCTCGGACGAACGTGCCGAAGCGGAAGGCGGGAGCGACGATTCTTGGGTCACGACCCGCCAGAATACTGCACGGCTTCACCCTGCGCCCGACCGGGCAGCGCTGGCTCTCTCGCGCGGCCCCGTCGTCGGTTTCGAGACGCTGACTTGACACGGGGGGCCCAGGTGGGGCCAGATTCGCGCACTCACCAACCCTTGTTCTTCGTTTCCTCCCAAGAGGTGTTCATGCATCGGCAGCAACCCGTCTCGCTTCTCGTCGTCGGCTCGGCGCTCTTCGTGGCCTCCTGTGTGACCGTTCATGCTCAGCCTTTACGGGCGGCTGGCCCGGGTCCCTTGCCGCCCGCCGCGCAGACCTTCGGGGCGCCCGACGCGCAGGTCGGAGCCGGAGGCGCGGCGCCCGCAGAGGGGGAACCGCGTGCGGAGGGGCCCGCCCTGCCCGAGACCGAAGGCGTAGCACCGGTCGCTCCGGACGTGTCGCCCGCCATGCCCCCTCACCACATGGCAGCGAGGCCGGGCTGTGGCCACGGGGCCCCATGCCCCCGCTGCGCGGGCCGGGGTGGCCCCCCCATGGAGGGCGAGGGGCACGGGCCCACGGACCACCAGAAAGTCGTGGGCCGCTGGGGCATCGAGGCGCGCAGCCTCGAAACTGTCGAAACGTCTCCCAAGAACCCCGAAACGTCGGACTGCACCGGGGAGGCCTGCCGCCAGCTGCGGCTCACCTCGATCGGAATTCGCCGCTGGCATACGGAGTCTTACGCCTACAGCGCCGGACTGGCGCTCGCGATGGGAGGCGGAAGCAATGCGGATGGCGCGAGCTGGGACGTTCATTTCGGTGTGGGACCCACCGTAGGGGCCTACTTCCTTCTGTCCCAGTGGAAGCACCTGGCGATCAGCGCCACGCCCCAGCTCGGCATGCTGTACTTCGCCCCTTCCGGTAGCGGCAACAAGACCTTCACCGTGGACGTCCAGGGCAAGGTAGAGGCCGAGCTTCAGCTCGGATTCATGGGCCTGCCCGGCCTGGCGGTGGGCACCGACGCGGGCATCGGCTTCAAGTACAAGCGTGTCTCGGATGAATTTTCCCGCTGGACGGTCGGCACCGTGGGGCCGGGCAGCCTGTGGGGTATCGTGACGAACGCATTCGTGCGCTACTACCTGTAGTCAGACCCTCGTCACGAGCATAAGGTTAGGTCGTGCCCTGGAAGCCTCCTCCCGATGCCGTGTTCACCGTTCGCTCGGTGGTGCTCGACGAAGTGGCCGTGAGCCGCGTTTTGCGGCGCATGGCCTACGAGATCGCCGAGCGGGCGGGGCCCAACGTCTACCTGGTCGGCATCCAGACGGGGGGCGCCCATCTGGCGGCCCGGATGGCGAAGATCCTGGCTCACGACGCCGACCCCCACGGCAAGCCGCGGCTGGGCGCGGTCGACATCACGCTCTACCGCGACGACTTGTACCTCGGACAGCCAAAACAGGAGCTGGGCCGCACGGATCTGCCGGAGTCGGTCGACGGCCAAACGGTGGTGCTGGTCGACGACGTCTTGTACACGGGGCGCACCGTGCGCGCGGCCATGGACGTGCTCCTCGACTACGGGAGAGCCCGGGCCATTCACCTGGCCGTGATGGTCGACCGCGGCAACCGTGAGCTGCCCATCCAACCGGATTTTGTCGGGGTGCGGGTACCCACCGGACCGAATGAATCCGTTCGCGTGATGTTGCAGGAACGTGGCGAGACGGACCAGGTGGTGTTGCGCGAGAAAGTAGGGTAAACGAGGCGCCGTGATCGCCCCGGCTTTCTCGCATCGCCACCTGCTGGGCCTCGAAGGCCTGTCCGCCGACGACCTCACCACGGTCCTCGATCTATCGGATCGCTTCCTCGAGGTCGCCGAGCGGCCCATCAAGAAGGTGCCCACGCTGCGGGGCAAAACGGTGATCAACCTTTTCCTCGAGGCCAGCACCCGCACCCGCACGAGTTTCGAACTGGCGGCCAAGCGGCTCTCGGCCGACGCCGTGAACATCTCGGGGGCGGCGTCATCGACCGTCAAGGGTGAAACCCTCATCGACACGGCCAAGAACCTCGACGCGATGGCGCCCGATGTCATCGTCATTCGGCATGCCCAGGCGGGGTCGGCGGCGATGTTGGCTCCCCACACCCGGGCCGCCATCGTGAACGCCGGGGACGGGGCTCATGAACACCCCACGCAGGGGCTGCTCGACGCTAGCACCATTCGGGCGCACAAAAGGCGGATCGAGGGGCTCTCGGTCTGCATTTGCGGCGACATCGCCAACAGCCGCGTGGCGCGCTCGAACATCTTCGCGCTGCGCACCCTCGGCGCCCACGTCCGGGTGGCGGGCCCGCGCACCTTGCTGCCGCTCGGCATCGAGAAGATGGGCGTGGACGTGTTCGATTCCCTCGACCAGGGCATCGAGGGCGCCGACGTGGTGATGATGTTGCGCATTCAGATGGAGCGGCAGGCTGGTGGCCGCTTCCCCAACGCGCGCGAGTATTCCCGCTATTTCGGGCTCAATGCCCGCCGCCTGAGCCGAGCGAAGCCTGACGCCATCGTGATGCACCCGGGCCCCATGAACCGCGGGGTCGAGATCGATCCCACCGTGGCCGACAGTGGCCGTGCGGTGATTCTGGAACAAGTGGCGCGCGGGGTGGCCGTGCGGATGGCGGTCTTGTATCTGTTGGCAGGCGGCAAGGATGCCGACGGCCACGGGCAATGATCTCCCTCCAGAATCTGAGCAAGGAATTTTCCTCCCGCGTGCTGTTCGAGGGCGTGTCCCTCCAGCTCAACGCAGGATCCCGCTACGGCGTGGTAGGGGCCAACGGCTCGGGAAAGAGCACGTTCATGCGCGTGCTGGCCGGTGATGAGCCTGCTTCCGGGGGCAGCTTCACGATCCCGAAGCGGGCCCGCATGGGTGTCCTACGCCAGGATCGCTTCCTCGCTGACGAGGAAATCATCTTGGACCTCGCCATGCGCGGTGATCTCGCGGTGTTCGAGGCCTTGGCGCGGCAAAAGGCGCTCGCCGAAGGGCGGCTGGAGCTCGATCCAACGCAGCTCACCGCCATCGAAGACGTCCTGGCGGCCCACGATGGCTACACCCTCGAGGCCCGCTCGAGCCGCGTGCTCGAGGGTCTTGGCATTCCCGTTCCGTCGCATCGCCTGCCGCTCGGCACCCTGTCCGGCGGATTCAAGCTGCGCGTGCTTTTGGCCCAGGTGCTCGTGGGGGGAGCCGATCTGCTCCTGCTCGACGAGCCCACGAACCACCTCGACATCTTGACGATTCGCTGGCTCGAGCGCTTCTTGGCGAGCTACGAGGGCTGCGCGCTCATCATTTCTCACGACCAGCGTTTCCTCAACAACGTCACGACCCACACGCTGGACGTCGACTACCAAACCATCTCGCTTTACACGGGTAACTTCAGCAGCTTCGAGCTTCAGAAAAAGGCGATTCGCGAGCAGAAAGAGACCGCGATCGAACGCGCACAGGAGGAAATTGCTCGCAAAAAAGCCTTCGTCGAGCGCTTCGGGGCCAAGGCGACCAAGGCCTCGCAGGCGCAAAGCCGCTTGCGCCAGATCGAGAAGATCGAAGTGGAGGAGTTGGTCTCGTCCTCGCGTCGCGCCCCGCATCTGAGATTCGAGCAAAACCGGCCGAGCGGCCGTGAGGTGTTGGCGCTCGAGGGCATCAGCAAGGCCTACGGAGACAAACAAGTTTTGAAGAACGTCTCGGTGACGGTGCGACGGGGTGAACGCGTCGGCATCATCGGGGCCAACGGGCTCGGGAAATCCACGCTGCTCCGCGTGGCCGTGGGTCGTCTGCCGCCGAACGTGGGCGACGTGAGGTGGGGGCACGAGACACACGTGGGCTACTTCCCGCAGGATCATCACGAGCTGCTCGAGGATCCCCAGGCCACGCCCTTCGAGATCCTCTACGGCCTGTGTCCGGCCGAAACGGTGAGCTACGTTCGGGGCCAGTTGGGGCGTGTGCTCTTCTCTGGCGACGACGTGGGCAAGCGGGTGGGGCTACTCTCGGGCGGTGAGGCGGCGCGGCTCATCTTCGCCTGTTTGTCGGTCAAAAAGCCGAACGTGCTCGTGCTGGACGAGCCCACCAATCACCTCGACATGGAGACGATCGAGGCGCTCATCGAGGCGCTCAAGGCGTACCCGGGCACGGTCGTGTTCGTCTCCCACGATCGCTGGTTCGTTTCGGAGCTTGCGACGCGCATCATCGAGTTGACGCCCGAGGGACTGAAAGACTTCCCCGGCGGCTACGAGGCGTACCTCGAACGCTGCGGCGACGACCACCTCGATGCCGACGCCGTGGCAGAAAAGGCCCGCAGGGCGAAATTGGCCGAACAAGCGCAGAAGGGCGAGGGCGCAACGCTGTCTTGGGAGGAGCAGAAGCGCCGCCGCAACCGCCAAGCGCAGCTACCCAAGCTGCGCGACAAAGCGCTGGCCGCCATCGAGGAGGCGGAGGCACGAAAGAAGCAGATTCAGGAGATCTTCTTCGACGCGGGCTTTTACCAAAAGACCAGCTTCGACGAGATCGAACGTCTGCAGGCCGAGCAGAAGGCGCTCGACGCGAAGCTCGAAGCCTTGATGGCGGAATGGGAACAAATCGAGACGGAGCTGGCGGCGCTCGCAGGCGAAGGCGAGGTCTGAGGTCGCCGCTCGGCGCCCCCGAGGCCGGGGCGGGTCCCCACACCCACCTGCTTCGTCGGTCGAGGCGCAATGCGTTGAAAATGTCATCTGCAAGGGTGCACACCCGCACCCAGGCGCAGCTTCTGGGGGCTCGGTAGGCCAGCGACCAACATCTCGGTTGACACCCGCCACCGCACCCAATAAACGCTTGGGCCATGGAATCCATCTGCCTGCGGGGCGGGCGCGTCCTGGACCCCGCCTCGAAAACCGACGCGCGGGCAGACGTATTGGTGGTAGATGGCGTCATCGCCGCGATCGGCTCGAAGCTCGAGACGCCCTCGGGCACGAACGAGGTGGACGTGAGCGGCGCCTGGGTCACACCAGGGCTCATCGACATCCACGTCCACCTGCGAGAGCCCGGGCAGGAATACAAGGAAGACATCGCCACGGGCACCGAGAGCGCCGCGGTGGGGGGCTTCACCGCCGTCTGCTGCATGCCCAACACCAAGCCGGTCAACGATAACCGCGCCGTCACGGAGCTCATCGTGCGCCGCGCCCGGGAAGCGGGCAAGGTGCGGGTGTATCCCATCGGAGCCATCACCCAGGGGCTCGAGGGCAAGGTGCTCGCCGAGATGGGTGAGCTGAAAGAGGCGGGTTGCGTCGCCGTCTCCGACGACGGCCGCCCGGTGATGGACGCCGAGGTGATGCGGCGGGCCTTCGAGTACGCCCGCACGTTCGGCCTGGTGCTCATTCAGCACTGCGAAGATCTCTGCCTGTCCCGACATGGCGCGATGAACGAAGGGGCGGTGTCCACCCGGGCGGGCATCCGTGCGCAGCCCGCTGCGGCCGAGTCCACCATGGTGGCTCGTGACCTCGAGCTGGTGGCCCTCACAGGGGCGCGCTACCACGTGGCTCACATCAGCGCGGCTGAGTCGATTCGCCTCGTGCGTGAGGCCAAAGAGCGCGGTCTGCCGGTGACGGCCGAGGTGACTCCGCATCACCTCGTGCTGACCGAGGACGCGTGCGCCACCTACGACACGAACACGAAGATGAACCCGCCCCTGCGCACCTCGCTCGACGTGCAGGCGGCCATCGAGGGTCTGGTCGACGGCACCATCGACTGCATCGCCACCGACCACGCGCCGCACTCTCCCATCGAGAAGGACGTGGAGTTCGAGCAAGCTGCCTTCGGCGTCATCGGCCTCGAGACCGCCGTGCCCTTGACGCTCGAGTTGGTGCGAAACGGCCGCCTGGATCCCATGACCTGGGTCGAGCGCCTCACCCTCGCGCCGGCGCGCCTGCTCGGCTTGCCGGGGGGGCGTCTTGCGGTGGGCGCCCCGGCCGACGTGAGCGTCATTCATCCCGAGCTGCCCTGGACCTTCGCCAAAGAAGGCGTCGTGTCCCGGTCCAAAAACAGTCCTTTTTTGGGGCGAAACATGCAGGGCCGGGCCATTTTGACCTTGGTGGGTGGACGCATCGTCTACCAGGACGAAGGCCAAGCCCGGTCACAGGAGCCACGCGCGTGAGCGACACATCAACGGTACACACCCCGGAACACGGATCGATGGAAGAACTGTCTGGATCTCCCGCCCTGCTGGCTCTCGAAGACGGAACCGTATTTCGGGGACAGGGCTTCGGCGCCGAGACCGACGGCTTTGGCGAGCTGGTGTTCAACACGGCGATCACCGGCTACCAGGAGGTCCTGACCGATCCGTCGTACAAGGGCCAGATTGTGCTCATGACGGCGCCGCAGATCGGCAATGTGGGCATCAATCCCGAAGACTTCGAGTCCCGGCAGCCCTTTGCTTCGGGATTCGTGGTTCGCGAGCTCTCCGCGCGCGTGTCGAACTGGCGCGCCACCGGGTCGCTCGGGGCCTTGATGGCCAAGTACAACGTGGCCGGCATCTCAGGCATCGACACCCGTGCGGTCACACGCCGGTTGCGCATCTCGGGGGCCCAAAGGGCCATCGTCACGCGCAACGTGAACGAGCCCGAGGCCGCCGTGCGCAAGGCCAAGGCCGCGCCCTCGATGGAGGGTTGCGACCTGGCCGAAACGGTCACCACGCCCGAGATCTACGCCTGGAACGAGGGTTTGTGGCAGGCCCCCGGCACCGCTACGCCGCTTCCGGCCGACAAGCACCACGTGGTGGCCTACGACTTCGGCATCAAGCGGGGCATCCTGCGGCACCTGCGCCAGGCGGGCTGCCGGGTGACGGTCGTGCCGGCCCATACCTCTGCCAAGGAGGTTCTCTCCCTCAAACCGTCGGGCGTGTTTCTCTCGAACGGACCGGGCGACCCCGCCCCGGTTGCTTACGGCATCGAAGCCGTCAAGGAGCTCGTGGCCTCGAAGACTCCGCTGTTCGGCATCTGCCTCGGTCATCAGATCCTGGGTCTCGCCCTGGGAGGCAAGACCTACAAGCTGAAGTTCGGCCATCACGGAGCCAACCACCCGGTCATGGACATGTCGACGGGCAAGGTGGAGATCACCTCGCAGAACCACGGCTTCTGCGTCGACGTGGACTCCCTGGCCGGCAAAGCCGTTCTGACCCACGTCAACCTCAACGACCGTACGGTGGAGGGCCTACGGCACGAGCAGCTGCCCGTGTTCAGCGTGCAGTACCACCCCGAAGCGTCCCCGGGTCCGAACGACGCTGGATACTTGTTTGGCCGCTTCGTCCGCCTCATGGACGAAAACACGCGGTGAGCGACGCGACGGATTCGCAGGGGGCCTCGCCGTCTGCGGGCGTGGCCGTGCTGCACAGGATCGCCGAGCAGCTCGTCGCGCGCCACGCAGAGGGGGCCTACCGCGAGGAGGCCCTGAGGGCCAAGGCCGAGTACTTCGACCACGCTGGCAAGGTGTTCGACGACGACGGGGACATATTCGAGAGCCGTCTTGCGGCCTTCCTCGAGTGGTACGTCCTCGAGCGACCCCTGGAGGGCGTGGGCGCGCCCCCCGCTCTCGTTTGGCTCGAACGAGAAGCGAACGCCCAAGGTGGCGTTCCCTCGGAGACGGCACGCGCTTTGGCAGCGCTGTGCAGCAGCCACCGCAGCCTCTTCGACGTGGGGACCGTCACGGATGACACCGTCGAACTCGAGGACCTCCTCGGGGGGGCGCGGTTCGTGGTGACCGAACGTCGCAGCACCGTGGGCTTCGAGGAGGGGCAGATCGTCGAGGCCCGCTTGCTGTGGGACGGTGAGCGGGTCGTCTTTGGCAAGACGTTTCTGTTTCACCCTCGTGAAGCTCGCCAGGAAGTCCTCGCTCACGTCGACGGCGCCCTCGCCGCCGGGGTGTCTCCGAAGGAGGTAGTTTTTCAGCTCGCCCGCCTTCACTTGCGCTGGCACCGCAGCCGGCACATCTCGGCGGTGCGCATTTACGGCGAATCCAGAGTAGGGGAGCCGCGGAGCGCGCTCGCTCCCGAAGCCACTCCCTGATCGCGGGCCCTTGGCCCGTGTACACTGCGTGCATGGCCGCCCTCGAAGGTAAACGGATCTTGCTCGGTGTCACCGGGGGCATCGCCGCCTACAAGGCGGCTGAGCTCTGTCGTCTGCTCGTCAAGGACGGCGCCCATGTGCGTGTGGTCATGACGGCCGCGGCCGAGGCCTTCGTCACCCCCATGACGATGCAGACCCTGTCCGGTCACAAGGTGGCCCGCCACCTGCTCGACGCCTCTGAAGAAGCGGAGGTAGGCCACATCCGTCTGGCCGACGAAGCCGACTTGGTGGTCGTCGCCCCCGCCACGGCCGACGCCATGGCGAGATTTGCTGGTGGCCTCGCCAACGATCTTTTGTCAACCGTCGTGCTGGCCAGCCGTGCCCCGGTGCTCCTGGCGCCCGCCATGAACGTGAACATGTGGGAAAATCTCCTGACTCAAGCCAACCTCGGCCGCTTGCTGGATACGGGACGCTTCTTCACCGTGGGCCCCGAGAGCGGTCCCCTGGCCTGCGGCTGGATAGGCGCGGGCCGCATGATCGAGCCTGAGCTCATTCGCGACGCTGCCCGGGCGCACCTGACCGGAAGCCCCTCGCTCGCTGGAAAGCGCGTGGTGGTGACGGCCGGGCCTACGCACGAACCCGTCGACGACGTTCGTTTCCTGGGCAACCGATCGTCGGGTAAAATGGGCTTCGCGCTCGCCGCCGTCGCGGCTGCCCGGGGCGCGCGGGTCACCCTGGTCGCCGGGCCCGTTCAGCTGCCCACGCCCGGGGGCGTGGAGGCGCGTATCGATGTCGAGACGGCTCTCGAGATGCATGAGGCCGTCATGCACGCCTCGGTGGACGTCGATGTCGTGGTGATGACCGCGGCTGTGGCCGATTTTCGACCGGTCGCGCAGGTACGGGGCAAGTTGTCTCGTCGGGAAGGGGTATCGACCTTGGAACTGACGCCAAACCCGGACATTTTGGCGGACCTCGGCAGGGCCCGCCAGGGGACCTCGAAGCCGGTGCTCGTGGGTTTTGCTGCCGAGGTGGCCGACACGGAAGAGACCTTGAGGCAAAGGGCGCGCGCCAAGCTGCAGGAGAAGCGCTGCGACGTGGTCATCGCAAACGACGTGAGCGGGACGGACATCGGCTTCGGCAGCGAAAACAACGCCGGCTGGATCGTCCGTGCCGAGGGGCCCGACATCGTCTTGCCCCGCTCCGCCAAGCGGCGCTTCGCCGAAGCGATCTGGGACCATCTCGCGCCCCTGATTGCTTGAACCTCTGCGTTCAAGGCGTGCGTTTACACCTGGAGAACCTTCAGATAGTTTGGCGGTCGTGTCGACGCGTCGGGAACAGCTCCTCGAATACTACAGGCTCGAAGCGGGTCGGAGGCTCTTGCGGGCCGGCGACACGCTCGCCGCCCGTCAGTCCGGGCCGGTTTCCCCAGGCGCCGTGGCCATGTGGGAAGGAGAGGAGACCGACGACTTTCATGGCACGCTCGCGGCGATCTGGCTCTGGTCCCGGGCCCAGCTGATCACCGGCGAGCCTCGCTTCGGTCGCCAGATAGGAGCCGCGTGGGCCTTTGTCGAGTCGGCGTGGGATCACTTCGTTCCTGACTCACTCAGCGCCGCCGCCAGTGATGAAGCGGCTTACGATTGCGCGATGGTCCTGCGTGCAGGGCTCGCGACGGCCGCGCTCACCCATAGCGGGGATTGGCGCCGCTACGGAGAGCGCGCGGCGAGGCTTTTGGCCTCTTACCTCGCCGACCTCGAAGATCTGAACGCCCGGGGCTTTGCCGATCCGGGTTTCCTTGCCTGGAACCTCGCGGATTTCGCGCGAGCGATGGCGGACCGTGGGCTGCTCTCGGCGGTGGCGCGGTTTGTCGACAGGTCCTTCAGCACGAAGCAGGCCCCCAACTTTGCTCACGAGCCGAGCGAGCCGGACGACCTGTTCGACTTTTCCTCCACCAACGCCACGGCCATGTTGGCGCTCATGGCCACGGAGGGCGAAACGCCGTTCGTCGGCAGCTGGCTGAGAGAGCGGGTGGCAGCCCATTTCCCTTCCGGCTTTCTCCCCCGGGCAACTGACGAGACAGCCTGGAACGCCTGTGTGGCAGCAGCCGCGGGACGGGCCTTCGTCCTCTCTCACGACGAGCGGTTCTTGGCGAGCCACTCCCAGGTCCTGGCTGAGCTTGCCCGCCGGGCTGACGCCGCGGGGGGCGCGCCGGGACGGGGCCCCGGTCTTCCTGGCGATACCTTGGGCGCGTTCTATTACGGGATCGCCCTCGACGCGATGGTGGTGGGCAGATGAGCACCGAAGAACGCCCCTCGGCCGAGCTCGACGAGGATCCTCGGGAGGCCCTTGGAAGACTGGCGGCGCAGTTTCGTACCCGCCTCGCCTGGTCGGCGCGCTGGGGGGCTTTGGGCGTTCCGCCCGGCCGAAGCCCCGTCCAGCGCCCCTCGGCCGTCGAAAAGCCGGCCGTCATGGACTCCGCCGCGGCGGCCATAGGGATCGAGCCGGAGCCGATCTCTCGTGAAGAGATCTTGGACACGCCCGCGGGCCGCATCGACCCGGGAGGCGAGGGGGCCTGCGTGGGCCAGGGGCAGGGGCAGGGGCAGGGGCACGAAGCCCTACGGGTCGTGCAAGAGGTCCTTGGGGAGTGCACCCGCTGTGGGCTTTCGCAAGGTCGGAAGAACTTGGTGTTCGGGGTGGGGAACCCCGAGGCCGACCTGGTCTTCGTGGGAGAGGCGCCCGGGGCCGAGGAAGATGTGAGAGGTGAACCCTTCGTGGGCGCCGCGGGCCAGCTGCTCACCAAAATGATCGAAGCCATGGGCTACTCGCGGGAGACGGTCTACATCTGCAACGTCATCAAGTGTCGACCGCCAGGCAACCGCAACCCCGAGCCGGACGAGGTGGCCGCCTGCGAGCCGTTCCTCAAACAGCAGCTGGCGGCGCTCAATCCGCGCGTCATCGTCGCGCTCGGCAAGTTTGCCGCGCACTGCCTGCTGCACACGGACACGCCAATCACGCGGTTGCGGGGAACCTGGGGTACCTACGAAGGAAGGAGGACCATGCCCACCTTCCACCCCGCCTATCTCTTGCGGAATCCCGACGGCAAACGCCTGGTCTGGCAGGACCTGAAAGCGGTGATGGCCGCGCTGCGGGACATGGGCATCGAGCCGCCTCATCCACCTCGTGCGTGAACGCGCGAACTCAAGTCGAAGCGAGCCTCTGCCGAATTCCCCTGTTGGCTTTCGCTCATGCGCATCGACGTCGCTTCGTCCTCGCCGCTGGCTGCCTCCGGCCCTCTTCGCCGTGCGCGCGCCGAGCGTGCGCCCGCCGCCGTCGAACCCCGGAGTTCCGGCGAAGCGGGCGTCATCGTGGAGCTTTCTGAACGCGCCCAGGCGGCGCGGGCCGAGGCGGGACGCGACGGCGGCCGGCCGTCACCTGGCGCGAAGAAAGAGGGCGAAGGTTCGTCTTCGGGTTCCGAGGCGCGAGGGGCGGGAGGCAAACCGCTCGAGGCCGAGGAGAAGGCCGAGGTGCAACGTTTGGCGGCGCGAGATGCCGAAGTACGGGCCCACGAGGCCGCGCACGCCGCCGCCGCTGGAGGGCTTGGGGGAGGTCCCTCGTACAGCTACGAACAGGGGCCCGACGGTAAGCGCTATGCGGTCGAGGGCGAGGTTCAAGTTCAGGTGGAAAAGGGGCGCACCCCCGAGGAGACCATCCGGAACGCCCAAACCGTTCGCGCCGCCGCGCTCGCACCGGCTCAGCCCTCGAGCCAAGACCGCGCCGTGGCTGCGGACGCGGCGGCCCTCGAAGCCGAGGCACGCCAGGAACTCGCGGAGGCGCAGAAGGCAGCCCCGGAGGGCCTTCTTCTCAACACCCTCGATACGGAGCGGCGGGCCAGCAACGGAGGGCGCGATCATGCCCACGAGGAGGGGTGCGGGTTCTGTTCGCGGGCGGCGTCCCGCTACGCGGCCTGAAGACCAGCGCGGCGTGACGTCCGTTGGTGTCAGGGCCGTCGAGGCGCGATTGCCGCCCGCATGCGGGGCCAGTCCGCCACCCACACGGGGCCACGCTTGCGCCAAAGCAGCGGCATGCGCGCTTCGGCGGGCGTCCCGAGACACAGATGGTAAAGCGCATCCACCCGCGCGTAGAAGCCCCGGGTGTGCGGGGTGTCTGCCAGCCCGAGATGAACCAGGTCCAGGTGGTGACAGAATTCGTGGACCAAGGTGTTCAGGAGCCCGCGGTGGCTGGTCACCTTCCCCAGGATGGCTGTCCGCATCCACACCCGGATCTTCTCCGTCGAGGGCGTGTAGTCTCCGAAGAGCTCGTAACTGAAGTGTCCCTCGAGGACGTGATGCGGTCGCACGCCGAGGACCGAGAGCCCCGGCGCCCGCACGGCATAGAACGACGCAAGATGTTCGAGCAGGGCCAGCCCCGCTTTGCGGACGGGCGGCGCCTTGCCGCCGCCGAGTGCCTCTTTCAAGGTCGCGCAGAGCCTTTGCAGCGGCTCTCCGGCCGGAAGGTCAAACGTGGTGAGCGCGTCGCTCTTCGCGAACACCACGCGCTCCTCCGCGGCGGGCGGTAGGGGATCCGTCACCACGGGGCGAGTATACGAGGCCCGACGCGTCTGACGTGTGACGCCTGCCCGCAAATCGCGCCTGCCCGCAAATCGCGATAGAAAGCGGGCATGGCAGCCGACGAGACGTCCCGAGGCGCGTGTACCGAGATTGAGCTCAGCCCTGGCCCGGATCTGCGGCGGCGCCCCGTCCTCGCCTTTCTGCTTGGATCCCTCGCCTGCAGCTCCTCCTGCGCCACGTCTCTATCCAGCTTTCAGCCCGCCCACGTTGCGCCCAAAGGGCACCTTCAGGCCGAGATGGGGGCCGACCTGTCGCTCCCGACGGGAGGCATCCTCGACACCATCGACGTGGGTCGGCGCCTCGCCACCCAGGCGACCCAGCGGCCCCTGACGGAAGCCGAACAGCTGGCGGTGATCGACGCCGGCCTCAACCTGGCCTTGAACCCTCCGGCGCTCATTCAACACTTCGCCCTGGCTTACGGTGCAGGAACGAACGTCGAGATCGCGCTGCGCTACGCGGGCGGTGGGTACCGCCTCGGGGGCCGATATCAGCTATGGACGCAGGAGGAGGACGGCCGGGGCTGGGATCTCTCCCTGGGCCTCGGCGTGGCTCGCCAAAGCTTTTCGTTTCGCGTGGGCAACGTGCTCGACATCGTCCGTATCGACGACTTCGTGCGCTGGACCGTGGACGTGCCCATCACCTTCGGCAAGCGCGCGTCCTGGTATCGCCTGTGGGGAGGGCCGCGGTTGTTGTTCGCCACGGCCAGTACGTCACTCCGGCTGGATCTTCCGGCGGCGGGGGGCCTCGCAGCGCAGACGGTGTTCGCCTCCGCCGAGGCCTCCGGCGTTTACTTCGGAGGCCAGGCCGGGGTGGCCTTGGGTTACGAGTGGGTATATCTGGGGTTCGAGTTGAACCTGGTTCAATACGCCGGACGCGCTGACCTGGTTGCGCCGAGTTTGGGCGACCGAAGCGTGGACCTCGGTACCTTCATTGTTTACCCCGGCTTTGCGCTCATGGGCGAGTTCTGAGCGCGTCTCCGCGCGGGGAGCCATTTGCCCTTCCCACAGGGCGTCCCCGACGTCGTTGACACTGTGGATCGGCAGGGTTAGCTTGCGTCCGGGCTGGCACGGCCTTCGGGCCTTGTCATCGCGTACGCCGGCCCGGGCGTGCCCCGCACACGGACGCAAGAAGGACGAAAGCAGGATTTCATGGCCGCAAAAGAGCCCTGTCACATTGGAAGCAGCATCACTGTCACTGGCCAGATCTCCGGCAACCAGGACTTGGTCGTCGAAGGGCGCGTCGAAGGGCGCGTGGGACTCGACAGCAAGCTCTTCGTGGAAGAGTCGGGCGCCGTCGAGGCTGACGTCGACGTGATCGAAGCCGACATCCGCGGGGCGCTCAAGGGCGAAGTCGTCGCCCGCAAGGTGGCCACGTTGCACCCCAGTGCCCGCGTGGTGGGGGTCATCCGGGCTCCTCAGATCGTGGTGGCTGAAGGGGCTCAGTTTTCCGGCACGGTGGAAATGGACGTCGAGCTCCCCCCCGAGCTGACGGCGGGGGCGTGAGGCGCGCGAAGCGGCCTCAGCAGACGGTCTAAGGTTCATCTCTCATGGCGAAACAAGATAAGGACGGCAGATCCATGGCGAACACGGTCATCGGCACCAACATCACGATCGAAGGTGAAATCCGCGGCGAGGAATCGCTCACGATTCTCGGCACGGTGAAGGGGAAGGTGGCTGTGGCCCAGGGCATCGTCATCGAGTCCGGCGCCACCGTGGAAGCCGACCTCGAGGCCCAGGCGGTCACCGTCGGCGGCAAGCTCACGGGAAACGTGGTGGCGC
This sequence comes from Myxococcales bacterium, assembly GCA_022184915.1. NCBI lineage: Bacteria > Pseudomonadati > Myxococcota > Myxococcia > Myxococcales > Myxococcales bacterium. The sequence continues at coordinate 25,638 of JAGTJU010000012.1, forward strand.
GCGAACGCCTCGAAGTGCGTCCTGAAGGACGCATGGTGGGCGACGCTCGCGCGGCGCGCATCATGATCGCCGACGGTGCCTCGTTCAAGGGCAACGTCGACATGGACGTTTGAGGTCGCGCATGGTCACGAAGCACACAGTCATCGGGCAGGGGGCCCACGTCGTCGGCGAGGTGCGCGGCGACGACTCCCTCGTCGTTCAGGGTAGGGTCGACGGTCGTATCCACATCAGCGAAGACCTGAGCGTCGAGCCGGGCGCGATCCTCCAAGCCGACGTCGAGGCCCGGAACGTTACGGTCTCGGGGGTCGTGGTCGGGGGCATCACCGCCAGCTCGTTGGTGCGGCTCACGCCGAAGGCGCGTGTGGTCGGAAACATCTCGGCGCCGAAGGTGGCGATCGAAGCGGGCGCGGCTTACCGCGGACGGATCGAAATGGGACCCGTGGATCTCGCGCGAGCCGCCTCCGCTACGGCCCGCAGCGAAAAGGTGAGCATCAGCTCTGCCCCCGCGGCGGCGAAGGCGCCTCCTCGGCTCGCGCCACCGTCACGTGTGGCCGCCGTGACGCCTGCGCCGGCACCCCAGGCTCGGCCCGCACCACCCCGAGCTGCCGCGCCGGCACCCCGGGCCACCACGGCGGCGGCCCAGACGCCCTCGTGGGCTCGCAAAAAAGCCGTCAAGCGTCGCTGACGGGCGCACGCCAGGCCCTTGCCCGAGCGTCTCCGTTCGGCGAGGGCCGTGCCTTATCTGGCGGGGGCTGAACGGCCTGAGGTATCGAGCCGGGCGCGGCGATTCTTCGAAGATCCCCCGGCAGCGCCCATGGGCCTGTGCTACTTTCGGCCCGCGCATGTGCGGAGTCATCGGCATTTTCGGGCACCCTGAAGCCTCGAACCTCGCGTACTTGGGGCTCCACGCCCTTCAGCACCGGGGCCAAGAGTCGGCGGGCATCGTCTCCTCGGACGGCCAGCGGTTACGCTGGGTGCGGGAGATGGGGCTGGTCAGCGAGATCTTCGACGCTGACCGCTTGGCGGGTCTGCCCGGCTTTGCCGCCATCGGGCACGTGCGTTACTCCACCTCGGGCGAGTCCAGCCTGAAAAACGCGCAGCCGATCGCGGTGGATTACTCGGGCGGCTCGCTCGCCATCGCCCACAACGGCAATCTCGTGAACGCGGACGAGCTTCGGACGCGCCTCGAGGACGAGGGGTCCATTTTCCAGACCACGTCGGATACCGAGGTCATCCTTCACCTCATCGCCCGCTCCCGCGAAGGGGGCCTGCCCGAACGGGTGGCCGATGCGCTGCGGGTGGTTCGGGGTGCCTTTTCATTGGCTGTCCTCACCGAATCGATGCTCATCGCCGCCCGGGATCCCATGGGCATCAGGCCGATGGCCATCGGACGGCACAAGGACACCTGGGTGGTGGCATCCGAGACCTGCGCCTTCGAGCTCATCGAAGCCGAGTACGTGCGCGACCTCGATCCCGGCGAGATGGTGATCGTAGACGCACACGGCCTCAGAAGCGTTCGCCCCTTCAAGACCGAGCCGCCCCACCGCTGCGCCTTCGAGTGGGTGTACTTCGCACGGCCCGATTCGACCGTGGGTGGCCTTTCGGTCTACAGCGCCCGCGAGGCCATGGGGCGCCGTTTGGCCGTCGAACACGCGGTGGACGCCGACGTGGTCGTTCCCGTCCCAGATTCTGGCGTGGCGGCTGCCATCGGGTACGCCCGCGAAAGTGGCATTCCTTTCGGTCAGGGCCTGATGCGCTCACACTACGTGGGCCGCACCTTCATCGAGCCGAGCCAGTCCATCCGGCACTTCGGCGTCAAGTTGAAGCTTTCGCCGGTGCGCGAGGTGCTCGCGGGCAAACGGGTGGTGGTGGTAGATGACTCGATCGTTCGCGGCACCACCTCCCGAAAGATCATTGGCATGATCCGATCGGCAGGTGCGAAAGAGGTTCACATGCGGATCAGCTCGCCGCCCACGGTGGGACCCTGCCACTACGGGATCGATACGCCGTCGCGAGAGGAGCTGATCGCCGCCACGCATACCCTCGACGAGACCCGGCAATTCGTGGGGGCCGACAGCCTCGGTTACCTCTCGTTGGAGGGCTTGCACGCGGCGCTCGGGCGCTCGGCGCGGGATGGCGAAGCCGAGCCGGAAAACAACGGCCTGTGCGACGCCTGCTTCTCGAACCGGTACCCCATCACCGTGGTGCCACCCGCGCGTTTGCGGCAGCTTCGCCTCATCACGGCCTGAGCCCGATCAGGCCGCGCGGCATCTCAACCCTGTGGTGGATGCGAAGGCCCGGGCGGCCCGCCGCTTGATATAACGGGCGGGCATCATGGCGACATCGACCACATCCGTTCCCCTCGTTCCGGGCCCGCTGGCAGGCGGGGCCGATTTGGATCGGCATCTCGAAGCTCTGAGGCTTCCGTATCCGAGGGCCTTCATCGACCGCTACCTCGACAAACTGCCTCGCTTCGGGACCCGGGTCCTGGTGGCTCCCGGGGCGGCCGTGGTCGGGGAGGTCGAGCTGGACGATGACGTGTCGGTTTGGTACGGGGCCGTCCTGCGCGGCGACCTGGCGCCCGTCCGCGTCGGCGCGCGCAGCAATGTTCAAGACGGCGCCGTTCTGCACGTGGGCGACAGCAGCCCCTGTGTGGTCGAGACCGACGTGGTGGTGGGACACCGGGCCATGCTGCATGGCTGTCGGATCGAGCCTGGGTGCCTCGTTGGTATGCAGGCCACAGTGCTGGACGATGTGGTCATCGGCCACGGCTCCGTGGTCGGCGCGGGCGCCGTGGTGCCCCCCCGCACCATCGTACCTCCCCGCAGTTTGGTTCTGGGCGTTCCCGCCAAGGTGGTCCGCAGCCTCTCGGAGACAGACGAGGCCTTTGCCGTGGCCCTCGCGGGAAAGTACACCCGACTCAAGGAGAACTACCTGCGCGATAGCCTGCGGCAGGGCTAGCGCTCTCCGGGCCAACCCCGCGACACGTCAGGCATTTTGTCGCTGTCTTCACGCGCGATGTTTTGTGTCGTGACGAAACCTTCCTGCTATTCTGCGCCGGCCATGGAAATCGGCCCGATTCGTGAACGCCTCGTGGACCTCAACAAGCGCCTAAGTGCGCTAAGGGGGTATCTTTGACGTCGCGGCTAAAAGACGCCGCATCGCCGAGCTCGAAGCGCTCTCCGGCTCTCCCACGTTCTGGGAAGATCAAGAAAAAGCCCAGGGCTTCCTGAAAGAGCAGGCCCGCCTCAAGCAGGAGGTGGACACCTTCGACCGCCAAGAGCGGGGGCTCGAAGACGCCGGGGTTCTGCTGGACCTCGGCGAAGAAGCCCGGGACGAAGCCACGATCCTGGAGGTCGACGCGGCCGTTCAGAAGCTCGAGGCGGGGGTGCGCAGCCTGGAGTTCGCACGCATGCTGTCCGGTCCTCACGACCGCCAGGGCGCGCTGTTGTCGATCAACGCCGGTGCGGGCGGCACAGAGTCGCAGGACTGGGCGCAAATGCTGCAGCGGATGTACACACGCTGGGCGGCACGCCGCGGGTACGCGGTGGAGATCTTGGACCTGCAGCCCGGCGAAGAAGCGGGAATCAAGAGCTGCACGCTGGGCATCACGGGCGACTGGGCTTACGGCTACCTACGGGCCGAGTCGGGGGTGCATCGCCTCGTACGCATTTCCCCCTACGACGCGCAAGCGCGGCGGCACACGTCTTTTGCGTCCGTCTTCGTCTACCCTGACATCGACGAGAGCATCGAGATAGAGATCGACGAGAAGGACCTGCGCATCGACGTCATGCGTTCGGGCGGCGCGGGCGGCCAGCACGTCAACAAGACGGAGTCCGCCGTACGCATCACGCACCTGCCGACCGGGATCGCGGTTCACTGCCAATCAGAGCGCTCCCAACACAAGAACCGGAACACGGCGATGCGCATCCTCAAGGGCAAGCTGCTCGAGCTCGAGCAGAAAAAGCAGGAGGAGAAGATGGGCAACATCAATGCCCAGAAGAAAGCCATCGAGTGGGGCAGCCAGATTCGGTCTTACGTCCTCGCTCCTTACAAACTCGCGAACGATCATCGCACAGAGCTCAAGGCGAGCGACGTGGATGGCGTGCTCGACGGGGATCTGGACCCCTTCATGGAAGCCATGCTGCTGCTTTTGGCAGGCGACCCCATGACGGCCGTACGCGAAGGCAGGACTGAGTCAGACGCTCCATAACGGACCGCCGACCGCGCCTCACTTTCTCTCACACAAGACGCGACACAGGAAACCCTCATGGCGGACGAGAAGGAACTCATTGCCGAACGGCAACGGAAGGCCGACGAGCTTCGGGCGGCTGGACTCAACCCCTACGCAAACGGGTGGCAGCCCAGCCACGACATCGGCGCCCTCGTGGAACGCTTCGGCGCCACGGCACCGGAGGGCTACGAGCACCCTGCCGACCGGAGCGCCCCCCCCAAACTGCTCGACAGCGAGCGCTTCGCCATCGCGGGCCGCGTCGTCGCCCATCGGGGATTCGGCAAAGCCACATTCATCAAGCTGCGTGATCGTACGGAGACGGTGCAGTGTTGGCTCAAGGCCGACACCTTGCCCGAGGGCATGTACGATGTGTTCAAAAAGATCGAGCGCGGCGACTTCATCGGCGTGACGGGCCCGGCCATGTTCACCAAAACGGGAGAACTCACCGTCTTGGCTGAATCTTTCGTGGTCCTGACCAAGGCCATTCGGCCTCTACCGGAAAAGTGGCACGGTTTACAAGACGTCGAGACCCGCTACCGGCAGCGATACGTCGATCTCATCGTCAACGACGAGGTGAGGGAGGTCTTCAAGAAACGGTCACGGATCGTATCGGCCATCCGGCGGTTCTTCGATTCTCGGGACTACCTCGAGGTCGAGACGCCCATGATGCACACCGTCCTGGGGGGCGCCGCCGCCCGGCCGTTCTCCACCCATCACAATGCGCTCGACCTCGACCTCTTCATGCGCATCGCGCCCGAGCTGTTTCTCAAGCGGCTCGTCGTGGGGGGCTTCGATCGCGTCTACGAGATCGGCCGCAACTTCCGCAACGAGGGGCTTTCGCGCAAACACAACCCCGAGTTCACGATGCTCGAGTTCTATCAGGCCTACGCCACGTTCGAGGACCTGATGGAGCTCACGGAAGAGCTCTTCGCCGAGCTTGCCCGAGAGGTGCGCGGAAACGAAAGCGTTACCTACGAAGGGCGCCACGTCGATCTGTCGCGCCCCTGGCCACGTCTGCCGATGAAAGAGGCGATTCTCACCGCGTCGAAGCAGGGGCTGCTTCCGGACAATCTCGAGCGCGGGGTGTTGGAAGACGAAGAGGCACTGCTCGGGTGGATTGGCCGCACGGGCTTGGCCGAACGAAAGGACGAGCTGGCGGCAGTGCTGCGGAAGTGCAGCAGTCACGGCGAACGGGTCGGAGCGCTGTTCGACTACGGCGGTGAGCTGGCCCTTCCTTTCGACCGGCCCGTTTTCGTCTACGAGTACCCGGCGGAGACGTCACCTTTGTCCCGCCGGAATGACGACGATCCCCGCAAAGTCGACCGGTTCGAGCTGTTCATCGTCGGGCGTGAGCACGCGAATGCTTTTTCCGAGCTCAACGATCCCATCGACCAACGCCAGCGCTTCGCACGCCAGGTGGAGGCAAAGGATCGGGGCGCCGACGAAACGATGGACTACGACGAGGACTACTGCAGGGCCCTCGAGTACGGCTTGCCGCCCACGGCGGGCGAAGGCATCGGTATCGACCGGCTGGTGATGCTGCTCTGCGATCAGCCCAGCATCCGGGACGTGATCCTGTTCCCGTTGATGCGCCCCGAGTAAGCGGTTTCATGCCCGCACGCGGCTTCGAATGGTTCGTGGCTTGGCGGCACCTCCGGGGCCGTCCCGCCCGGCTGCCACGAACGTTGTTCGTGGGGGTGGGCCTATCCATCCTTGGCCTGGCCGCGGTGCTCGTGGCCAGCCAATGGACGGCGAAGCTGTCGTCATCCGCAGACCTGTTTTTGCCTTACCGGCAGCTGCGGCTGCTTGGTTACGTGAAGACCGCCGGCGTGGTCAGCGCTGGGCTGGGGGCGCTGCTGGTCTACTTGGGCGTGCTGTTCAGCCGGTTCACCGTGTTCACGGCTTTTTCGATCTTCGGCGTGTTCCTGGGAACCGCCGCCCCCATCGTAGCCTTGTCCGTGATGTCTGGCTTTGAATCGGACTTGAAGGGGAAGATCCGCGGTTGGAAGGCGGACCTGGTCGTGGAATCGGACGGGGAGACCCCCTTCGTGAACTGGCGACCCCTGTTGTCCGAGATCGCCGCACTACCAAACGTCGAAGGCGTCACGCCCTTCCTCGAAGCCGAGCTGATGATCCGAAGCGGAAACACACCCGCCGGGATCGTGCTCCGCGGGATCGAACCGTCTTCCGCTGCACGGGTGCTCGATCTCGGGCGGCACCTCAAAGAGGGTGACATGCGTGATTTGCAGCCCGCCGCACGCCCCGACGATCAGGTCGAGCACGTGGAGCCTGCGCCCCTTCCCGAGGCGCTCGTCCACCCGGATGGCTCCGCGGATGGGAAGTCAGCTGACGACGCAGAGCCCGACGTGGACAGCGAAGGGGACGACGTCGGTGCGGGCGACATCTTTCCCCGAGGCGCCCGCGTGATCACGCGCTCACCCCTTGGCGTCGAAACGCCCGCCGTATTCCTGGGCGAGGAATTGTTCTCCCGGACCTTGCGTTTATTCGTGGGGGACGGGGTCGATATCGTCTGCCCCCTGTGCGGGGTCGGCCCCTCGGGCCCGATGCCCCAAAGCCGCCCCTTCCGGGTGGCCGGACACTTCAAGAGCGGCATGTACGAATACGACTCAAAGCTGGCCTACGTGCATTTGTCGGAGGCACAGCGCTTCCTCCACATGCCGGGCGAAATCACTGGAATCGACGTGCGCACCCGTCGGGCCGAGGACGCCCGGGGGGTCGCCGACCTGCTCGCGGCGAAGCTGGGCACGGGCTACCGCGTTCGCACCTGGGAGGACTTGAACAGGGCACTGTTTCTGGCTTTGCGGCTCGAGAAGATCGCGATGTTCATCGCGCTGGCGTTCATCGCCCTGGTTGCATCGTTCTCGATCGTCTCGAATCTCTTCATGCTGGTCACCGAAAAGGGCAGGGAGGTCGCGATTCTCAAGGGCATGGGCGCCACGAACGGGGGGATCCGCCGGGTGTTTCTTCTCGAGGGCCTCTACATCGGCCTGCTTGGGAGCGTCTTCGGTGCACTGGTCGGGGTGGCAGCTTGCCTCCTGATGGAAACCTATGGCCTGCCCCTGCCGAGCGACATCTACTACATCGATCAGTTGCCCGTGGTCATGCGCCCGGTAGAGGTGCTCGGCATCTCTGGTGTCGCGCTGGCGCTTGCCATTTTGGCAGCGGTTTACCCCGCACAGCTGGCCTCGCGCCTCCGCCCGGTGGAAGGGCTTCGCTACGAATGAACACCCCCCGCCCAGAAGGACGTGTCGGTTTGACACTCGACGAACGGGTGGATACGGTGACGCCGTTCATGAGCACTACCGTGGTCGGCGGGCCGGCTGGCGTCGCGTCATTAACGTTTGCCGCTGGGCTTCCCCCGCAACGTCCCCTTGCAGGGGGGGTGCACGTGCGCACGGTGGGCGTGACGAAGACCTTCCAGCACGGAGAGAGGTCCCTCGACGTGCTCCGGGGCATCAACCTCGAGCTGGGGGCAGGCGAAATCGCGGCCGTCGTGGGCGCTTCCGGAGTCGGCAAGTCGACCCTGCTTCACTTGCTCGGAACGCTCGATTTGCCCAGTGCCGGACAGATTCACTTCGATGGGGTCGATGTGACGAGGCTTTCGGCCACGAAACTCGCCGACTTCAGGAACAACCACATTGGCTTCGTCTTCCAGTTTCATCACCTGCTGCCCGAGTTCACGGCGATGGAGAACGCGATGATGCCAGGTCTGATTCGGCGTCAAAACCCCGCCGAGAATGCGAGGCCCGAGCTCGGCAGATCCTGGACAGGGTCGGGTTGTCCCATCGGCTTACCCACCGGCCAGGTGAGCTATCCGGGGGAGAGCAGCAGCGCGTGGCATTGGCGCGGGCCTTGTTCTTGAAGCCGCGGCTTCTGCTTGCCGACGAGCCCACGGGGAATCTCGATACGCGGACCAGCCGTGAGATGCACGGCATGTTTTTCGAGCTGAACCGCGAGCTGGGCATGACGATCTTGCTCGTGACCCACAACGACGAGCTGGCGGCGCAGGTGCCCCGGCGCCTGCGTATGGTGGACGGGGTAATCGAGGAGGTGGTGGGCTAGATGCGACCTTCTCTACACCTGCGGAAGGTCCTTCAGGCCCTCGGGCTTTGG
>JAGTJU010000013.1 GCA_022184915.1 Myxococcales bacterium
GAGAAGACCAAGTCGGGACAGCGCTTGTACCGCAAGCGTGACGTCGAACTGGTGCTTCGCATTCGGGCCCTGCTGTACGACGAGCGGTTCACGATCGAGGGAGCCCGCGCGGCGTTGCGGGCCCAGGGCCAAGACGAAGCGCCCGTGCCGGCCGTGCCGCCCCCAGCGATCGATCGCGAAACTTTGAAAAAATTAAAGCAGGGAATCATTGACCTTTTGGAGTTGGTAGAGCAATAGTACACGGCCTCGCAACGGGGGTGTTCGCACCGCCGCTCGGGGATAAGTTCGGGGCGTGGCGCAGCCTGGTTAGCGCACCTGTCTGGGGGACAGGGGGTCGCTGGTTCAAATCCAGTCGCCCCGACCCAAAAACCCTATCCGCAAGCATCCTCATGCCCAAGCGGCCTCTCATCCTGCTCAGCAACGACGACGGGATCGGAGCGCCAGGCCTGGCGGCCTTGATCGAGGCCGTCCAGGACCTGGGTGATCTGTTGGTTGCGGCGCCCGATCGCGAACGAAGTGCCGCGAGCCACTCGATCACGCTGAACAGCCCGCTGCGCGTCGACGAGTTGGCGCCGGGACGCTTTGCGATAGACGGCACGCCCGTCGACTGTGTCTACCTGGCCGCTTTGCACCTGGCGGCGCGACGTCCGAACCTGTGCATCTCGGGCATCAACGATGGGTATAACTTGGGCTCTGATGTCTTCTATTCGGGGACAGTGGCGGCCGCCGTGGAGGCAACCCTACGCGGGGTGCCTTCCATAGCTGTATCGGCAGAGCGCCACAGGCCGCTCGACTTTCGTGCGGGAGCCCGCTTCGTGAGGGCGCTGGCCGAAGAGACGCTGGCTCGTGCCAACGACCGAAACCCCTTTCCAGAGGGGGCCCTCCTGAACGTGAACGTGCCCGCGGGGGCCTCCGGTGCTTATGCCGTGACGTTCCTCGGCAGACGCGTTTATCGTGATCAAGTCGAGGTGCGGGCCGACCTCCGAGGGCGTTCGTACTACTGGATCGGAGGAACCGGAGGAAAAAGCCACGGACCTGCCGGGCAGTGACTGCAGCGCCGTGCAAGACGGCCTCATCTCCGTCACGCCGCTCGCGCTGGACCTCACGCACAGGGGCATGCTCGAGGATCTGCAGACCTGGGATGTGGGCTCATTCCGTCCGCGACGCTGCCCAGCACGGGAGACGCCAGCCGTGAACATCGCCGCCTTCGCAGCGGCTCTGGGCCTCCCAAGGCGGGGGGGACCCTTCGCGGGTGCTCTCGACGCGCTCCGGTGGTTCTCGCCTGAGCTCACGGAGCTTCGCCGTATGCGGGTTGGGCTTACGCGTGTCTGCTTCGCCGCCGTTTGGATCCTGGTGGTGAGCGCGGTGGGGTGTGGGGGAGGCTGGCCTTACTGGCCCTGGGCGCGAGCCCCCCTCCATCCGGCTCCGCCTCCCGGAGCGTGGCACGTAGTCAAAGCGGGCGAGACCCTCGAGAGCATCGCCCAGAGGGCCGGGGTCCCTGTCGAGGACCTGATCGAGGTCAACGGGTTCGGCCGCGGACAGGCCTTGCGGCCGGGACAGCTGGTCTTCGTGTTGGCCCCGGATCGGCCCGAGGAGGTCCCCCCCCGCCCTTCTTCTGCGCCCCCACGCCGCGGGCCCGGCGTGCTCGGTACGACGGAACGCACCCCAACCAGCGGAGGAGGTAGCCGCCTGGCCTGGCCCCTGGCACATCCCCGGATGTCCTCTCCCTTTGGCCGAAGGTGGGGGCGCAATCACGAGGGCATTGACCTCGCGGCACCCACGGGGACCCCTGTATTCGCGGCGGACGATGGAGCGGTCATCTACGCTGACAACGTTCTTTCGGGCTACGGGAATATGGTGATCGTCGAGCACAGCGGCGGCTTGCTCACCGCCTACGCCCATAATTCCGTCTTGATCGTTCAACGCGGGGATCGCGTGCGCAGGGGCCAACTGATCGCCCGCGTGGGGCAAAGTGGACGCGCGACGTCGCCGCACTTGCACTTTGAGGTCCGGGTAGGAGAGGTGCCCCAAGATCCGATGTCGTTCCTGCCGGAACCACCCCAGGATTAGGGGCGCTCAGCGCTTCACGAGCGCGCCTGCCGCGGTTTCGACGATGAAGGTCACGGGGCCGTCGTTCACCAGAGACACCTGCATGTCCGCGGCGAAGCGGCCCGTCTGGACCTGCAAACCGGCCTCACGAAGTTGGGCGACGATGCGCTCGTACAGGGCCGCGGCGCGCGGCGGATCCTCCGCGGCGTCGAAGCTCGGGCGATTGCCCTTGTAGAGCCGCCCGACGAGGGTGAACTGGCTGACCACCAAACACGCACCGCCCGCCTCCCTGACCGTAAGATCCATCGGCTTGGCCCCTGCGAACATCCGGAGCGCCGCCACCTTGCGGGCCGTGGCGTCGGCATCGGCCTCGGTATCCCCCCGCGCGACACCGACGAGCAGCAACAGTCCCGTGCCGATCTGCCCCACCACGTCATCGGCCACCCGAACGTGAGCCTCACGCACACGTTGAACGACGGTGATCACGGGCGCCTCGCATTGACGCGCTTGCTCGCAAACACCTTCGGCCACAGCACGTCCGCTTGGGCCTCGAGCCACGGAAGCAACTCCGGTAGCGCGGCTTGCGTTTCCTGAAGCGCAACGTCTATACGGGCGCGGTGTTCCGGGCAGAGGTCGGTGGGTAACTCGTCTTCGTCGAGCACGCGGGGCGTTCGCCCAGGCACCGCGAGCACGTCCAGCGTGAGATCCCGCCAAAAGAGCAGGCCCGGGGAAATGGACGTGTCTTGCGCGAGGTTGAAGTAATGGCCCAGGGTTCGGCCCGTCGGCGTCATCCAGTGGTAGACGTTGTAGGGGCGATCGACCCAGAAATGGCCGAACGTCACCGTACCCACGGGCAGCGTGACGCCCGCGACGTTCATGACGCGATCCGAGACAAACAACGCCACGACAGCCCCCGGTCCCGTCACGATCTCGCGACAGGAGAACACTTTCTTTCGACCCGCGAGGTCGACCTTCGTCTCTTCGAGGGCCGCCAATGCCGGTGATTTGCTTCGTGGAGAGGACAAAACGGCGAAACCTTAGCAGCGCCACACGCGTATGGAGATCAAGATGACAGACCGAACGTCACGACTGAAGGCGTTGGGCCCTGAGCCCAGCGCCGCGGAGATCACACCCGAGTGGCTCTACCAAGGCCGCCGACGCTTTCTGGCGGCGACCGGGCTTACAGCCGCCACGCTCACGCTGGCGAGCCGTCGGGCGCGTGGCGAGGGACTCCGGACGCTCTCGGGCGTCAAACAAAGCTCACTGTCGACGCGTGGCGAAGAGCTCACGAAGCAGGATGACGCGACCTCCTACAACAACTTTTACGAGTTCGGAACCGGAAAGAATGACCCCGCTGCACAGGCCCATAGCCTGAGGCCGCGGCCCTGGACTATCGTCTGTGAGGGTGAGGTCAAGAAGCCTCAGCGGCTCGACCTGGCCACGCTGGAGACACTCTTTCCACTGGAAGAGCGCGTTTACCGCCACCGCTGCGTGGAGGCCTGGTCGATGGTGATTCCCTGGGTGGGGTTCTCCCTCTCCAAGCTGCTCACGAGGCTCGAACCCACATCCAAGGCCAAGTACGTGGCCTTCGAAACGCTATACGACCCGACCCAAATGCCAGGCCAGCGGCGACCAGTGCTCGCGTGGCCCTACGTGGAAGGGCTGCGCCTCGATGAGGCGATGCACCCCCTTGCCATCCTGTCGCTTGGCATGTACGGGCGTGTTCTGCCCAACCAAAACGGAGCGCCGGTGAGGCTGGTTGTGCCCTGGAAGTATGGGTTCAAGGGGATCAAGTCCATCGTGAAGATCCGGCTCACGGAGACACAGCCCGCCACCTCCTGGAACCGAAGCGCCCCTCACGAGTATGGTTTTTACGCCAACGTGAACCCCGAGGTCCCGCATCCGCGTTGGAGCCAGGCCAAAGAACGCCGCATCGGCGACTTCTTGCGACGCAAGACGCTCATGTTCAATGGGTACGCCGATCAGGTCGGATCGCTCTACGCAGGCATGGACCTGCACAAGTCCTTTTGAGGGCGAGATGGGCAGCAATCGGTCGGCGCAGCAGCGGCGTGCTTTGTGGGCTGGACGGGTGCTTGCGGTCGTTCCCGCATTGATTCTATCCGTCCAGGCTGCGACCGGCGCGCTCGGCGCCAACCCCATCGAGGCGCTGCTGAACAAGCTCGGCTGGTGGGCGCTCGTGCTGCTCACGGCGTCTTTGGCGTGCACACCACTACGCCTCGTCTTCGGCTGGACCTGGCTTTCCCGGTGGCGGCGCACCTTGGGCCTCGGGGCGTTTTGGTATGCCACGCTCCACCTCGGCACGTATGTAGGGCTCGACAAGTTCTTCGCTTGGGACGAGATCGGGGACGACCTCACGAAGCGCCCCTTCATCGCCGTGGGCTTCGCGGCGTTTCTGCTTCTGCTTCTGCTGGCGCTGACCTCTCCCGCCCGCATGGTGAAGCGCCTTGGCGGGGCACGCTGGCGGGCGATTCATCGTTTGGCCTACGTCGCCGCCGCGCTGGGCCTCGTGCATTTCTTCTGGCGCGTGAAGGCGGACCTTCGGGAGCCGATCGTATTCGCCTCGATCCTGGTCACCTCTCTGGCGGTGAGGATCGGAAGCCGCCTGCGGGCTCGCAGGAATCACCGGGCGGGGCAGGGCCCCCGCAACGAAGCCCCCGAGGAGCAGCCAGCCCAGCCGTCCTCGCGGCAGGCGGGCCGATCGATGCCTTCCTCGTGACCCCGGCCTGGCTCGAACAGGCGACCTACGGTTTAGGAAACCGTTGCTCTATCCAACTGAGCTACGGGGCCGTGCAATGAATTCGGCAGTTTAGGCAACGTCTCGGCTTTTGTCCATCGGCGAAAACGCCAAGCCTGCGCGCGGGGCCCTCTACGCAAGTTGGGCGCAGCCGGCGCTTGGCGTAAGCTGCGTAGCCCGTGTTCTCGAAGCTCGTCCCGATGGCCCTTACGGCCTTGTGTGCGCTCACTGCCAGCGCCTGCAAACCTGCTGCTGACGCCCCGCTTGGCCCTGTGGCGTCGTACATGCTTCTCGAGGCCGAAGATCCTGGCGCGCGCCCACCGCTCGTGTCCCGAGCGAAAGCGACCGAGGGCGGCGCGGCAGCCGTGGCACGCGCCTTGACCGTGGGCTTCGCGGCCGAGGTGATGCAAACGGTCTTCGTTTTTCAACAGTACGTCGTGAAGGGGCGGGACGGCGCACCGAGGCCTTCGCCCGGTGCGCTCGCCTGGGCACAGGATGCGATCCCGCTCGTGCTCGGGCTCGATCGTCCGAACCCGGGCCGCGGGCTGGCGTTGCAGGGTGCCTGGATCGGCGGGCCTGCCGTCCGGCCGGAGGCGGTCTGGCTCGGCCTTCCCAAGACCTTCGAGGACGACGCGCGCGTGGTGAGCACGCTCGCGGCGCGTTTGGGGCGCCTGCTGGCCGAGGCCGCTGCCACGGGCGGGCGGTTCGACGGACAGATCAACACCTTGCCTCGGGCGTATGAGATGGCCATGCAGGTCGTCGCCCGTGAGTGGCGAAGCGGCGCGGTTCGCAACGCGCCTCCGAAGGGCGACAGCGAGGGGGCCGAGCTCTTCGCCGGCATACGAGGGGGCACGTTCGTCGGCACCTCCGCAGGCACGCGACCGGCGGCCGCGTTGCTTACGGATCCGAAGGTGGCAGCCACGATACTTTACCGTTTGTCACAGGACGACGACCTGATGAAGACCCTCGCGCCGGCGGCCTTTTACGCCCCGATCGCCAGCGAGCGCATTCCCCCGGGCATCTCGCCTGCCGCCGCGCTCGGCGCTTTCCGCAACTTCCAGCTCAAACTCCTCAGTGCCTGGTGGGATGCAGGGCAGTCTGGGACCCCTCCCCGCCACATCGTGGACCTGGTCACCGCGTATGTCCGGGCCTTTCCCGCCGAGCGCGAGCCCGTCCTGCGCCAGTTCGTGGCTGCCACGCACGGGGGTACTGTGACGCCCGGTGGGGTCATGGCGGGGGCGGGGAGCCCCGAGGTGGCCGTGGAGCGCCTGCGGAACCTCACGACGGAGGTCCTGGCGGGTACCCGGGGCCTCACCGACGGCTTGCAATCCGCTCCGCCATAGGAAATAAGAACGGACCGCAATGGTGACGCAAACGTCTGAAAGATCGCCCTTGGCCGGCAAGCGTATCGTGGTGACCGGAGGCCGAGGCTTCCTGGGTAGCTTCGTGGTGGAGGCCCTGAGGACCCGCGGCGCTGCCGAGGTGTTCGCCCCCGCCAGTGCGGACTACGATCTCGTCGATCGCCTGGCGTGCCGCCAGCTGCTCGCGGACACGCAACCCGATTTGGTCTTCCATCTGGCAGCCCGCGTGGGCGGCATCGGGGCCAATCAGAAAAACCCCGGCCGGTTCCTGTTCGAGAACGCCATGATGGCGCTCAACGTCTTCGAGGAGTGCCGGTTGGCCGGCGTGAGCAAGCTCGTGGCAGCTGGGACCATCTGTGCCTATCCCAAATTCGCGCCCATCCCCTTCAAGGAAGACGACATCTGGAACGGCTATCCCGAGGAAACCAACGCGCCCTACGGCGTGGCAAAGAAGATGATGCTGGTGCAGTCGTCGGCCTACCGAGACCAGTACGGCATGAGCAGCATCGTGCTCTTTCCGGTGAACCTTTACGGCCCCCGGGACAACTTCGATCTCGAGAGCAGCCACGTGATTCCCGCGCTGATTCGCAAGTGCCTGGAGGCGAAGGCGGCCGGACAAAGAGAGGTCGTGGTGTGGGGTGACGGGTCACCCACCCGGGAGTTTCTCTACGTCGAAGACGCCGCCGAGGGGCTCGTGCGGGGCGCCGAGAGCTATGACGCTTCCGACCCGGTCAATCTGGGGTCTGGCGAGGAGATCAGCATCAAGGACTTGGCTCACCTCATCGCAGAGGCTACTGGCTTCGACGGGGGGTTCACGTGGGACACGAGCCGGCCGAATGGCCAACCTCGCCGTCGCCTCGACGTGACCCGTGCCCGCGAGCGCTTTGGCTTCAGCGCCCAGGTTTCGTTCAGAGAAGGGATCAAACGCACCGTGAACTGGTATGTCGAAAACAGCAAAAGCGCCACGGGAGGTGACGCGTGACTGACGTGAACGGGAACAAGTTGGGGCGCAAGGCGCTCATCACCGGCGTCACGGGGCAGGATGGCTCGTACCTGGCGGAACTCTTGCTCGCCAAGGGTTACGAGGTCTACGGGGTGGTACGCCGTTCAAGTTCGTTCAATACCGAGCGGCTCGACGGAATTTATCAAGACCCCCACGTCGAGAACTATCGGCTGCGCCTGGTGTACGGCGACCTCGACGACGCAAGCTCCATCAACCGCATCCTCGAGACCGTCCGCCCGGACGAAATCTACAACCTGGGGGCGCAGAGCCACGTCCGCGTGAGCTTCGACGTTCCGGAATATACGTGCAACACGGTTGCCATGGGCACGCTGCGCCTGCTCGAAGGGCTGCGTGAGATCGTGCCCCAGGCCCGCTTCTACCAAGCGTCGTCTTCCGAGATGTTTGGCTCGGCCAAGCCTCCTCAGCTCGAAACCACCGCCTTTGAGCCCAGGTCGCCCTATGCCTGCGCCAAAGTGTTCGCACACCAGCTCTGCCAGAACTACCGGGACGCCTACGGCCTGCACATTTCCTGCGGCATTCTGTTCAATCACGAGAGCCCTCGCCGCGGCGTTCCCTTCGTGACGCGCAAGATCACCCGAGCCGCGGCTCGCATCAAGCACGGACTCGACAAGCAGCTCTTCCTCGGCAACCTCGAAGCCAAGCGCGATTGGGGCTTTGCGGGGGACTACGTGGAGGCCATGTGGCTGATGCTCCAGCAGGACAAACCCGACGACTACGTCGTGGCCACGGGTGAATCACACTCGGTGCGCGAATGCCTGGACGTGGCCTTCGGAACGGTGGGTCTCGATTGGCAGCCCTACGTCGAAATCGATAAACGGTACTTCCGCCCCACCGAGGTGGATCACCTCTTGGGCGACGCCACCAAGGCCCGCAAAGCCCTGGGATGGGCCCCCAAAGTCACCTTCCGGAAGCTCATCGAGATGATGGTCAAGGCGGACGAAGAGGATTTGCGAACCTCTCTGGCAGGCCGCGCGCCGACCCGTTGAGGAGACACGAGGGACCTACGATGAGCACGAAGATCACGGCGGTGGTGCTTGGCGCCCAGGGAACCCTGGGCCGAGCGCTGGTTGAGAACCTGCCCCGGCTGGGCATCGATCTGCTGGCCGCTCACACGCGTGCAACCTGCGACATCGCCCACGAAGACGCTGTCGAAGGCGCGTTGCTCTCCGCCCGTCCCGATCTCGTCTTCAACGCCGCTGCCTACACCAACGTCGACAAGGCGGAAGACGAAGAAGACGCAAGCTACCTGGCGAACGCCCTGGGTCCCGAGAACGTGGCCCGGGCGTGCGCGCGCATCGATGCCAAGCTCGTTCATTACTCGACGGATTTCGTGTTCGATGGTGAGCAGGAGCGGCCCTACGACGAGTTCGACCCGGTCAGTCCGCAGGGCGCGTACGCGCGCAGCAAAGTCGCCGGGGAGCGGCTCGTGGAAACGGCATGGGCCAAGCACTTCATCCTGCGGGTGGGGTGCCTTTACGGGCAGGGCGGGCGTAACTTCCCGTCCACCATCCTCGACAGGCTAGGGCGGGGAGAAAGCATCAAGGCCGACGCCGAGCGCAAGGCTTCACCCACTTGGGTGGTGCCCGTGGTCGAGGTCTCGGCCGCCCTGGCCCGTACCGATGGGTTCGGGCTCTATCACAGCACGGCCAACGGCGAGACGACCTGGGCGGACTACGCCCATTTTTTGGCGGGCCAGCTCGGCATCAGCGCCGAGAAGGTGGCCGCATTGCCCTACGGAGCCCTCTCGCTCAAGGCGGCGCGCCCGCGCCGCGCGATCCTGAATAACCGCATGCTGCGCCTTCGCGGGCTGGACACGCTAGGAACCTGGGAAGAACAAGCCCTGCGCTTCATGCAAAGCGTGGCCTGAACTCCGGGGGGTAGGTTGCGCCCTTGAGCCCGGGGCGCCCTTGAGCCCGGGGCACCCTCGCGGGTACCCCGGAGGGCGAGCTCAGTCTTGGTTGGGCTCGAGCGACCAGGCGAGATCGTTGGCCTGCCGAAGCGAAGGGAACGTGCCCGCATCCGTCCACCAGCCCGGCAGCTCGTTGCACGAGAGCGTTCCTCGGGCAATGTACGCGTTGTTCACGTCGGTGATCTCCAGCTCGCCACGGCCCGAGGGCTTGAGCGTGTCGATCACGTCGAACACCTCTTCGTCGTAAAAGTAGATCCCCGTGACGGCCAGATCGCTCGGAGGGTCTTTGGGCTTCTCGATGATCTTGGTCACCCGGCTTCCCTCGGTCACGGCCACGCCGTAGCGGCCCGGATCGTGAACCTTTTGAACGAGAATCTTCGCGCCGCTCGGTTGTTTCCGGAACTCGTCCGCAAAGGGCGCGATGGACGACTGAAAAATGTTGTCGCCCAGAATGACGGTCAGGCGTCCCCCCCGGCCAAAGCGCCGGGCCAGTCCCAAGGCCTGGGCAATGCCGCCCGCCTGATCCTGAACGCGATAGGTGAACTCGCAGCCGAGCTCTCGACCGCTCCCGAGCAGACCGACGACGTCCCCCATGTGTTCGGTGCCCGTGACGATCAGAATCTCACGAATCCCGGCCTCCAGCAGCTTGCGCACGGGGTGGAAGATCATGGGCTCCCGGCCCACGGGCAGGAGGTGTTTGTTCGTCACCTTGGTCAGGGGGAAGAGGCGAGAGCCCGTGCCTCCCGCCAGGACGACTCCACGCAGATCCGATTGCTTGTCGCTCATGACGTACCTTCTTTGTCTTTGTTCGCCCTGCCGGGTCCTCGGACCTAGCCGCGAAGGCGGGCCCCGTATTGTTGTTCGTAGTAGGCGCGGTAAGCGCCACTGCGCACCCGCTCCCACCACGTCTCGTGATTGCGATACCAGGCCACCGTTTCGGCCAACCCTTGCTCGAAGTCACGCGCAGGCTTCCAGCCGAGTTCCGAGCGGATCTTCGTGGCGTCCATCGCGTAGCGCCGATCGTGGCCAGGCCTGTCGGGCACGTACTTGATGAGGCTCTCCGAGGCGCCGGTGAGCTTCAGGATGTCGCGAATCACGGACAGATTCGGACGGTCGTTTTCGGCACCCACGTTGTAGACGTGGCCCGACTTGCCTCCCGTCAGCACCAGATCGATGGCGGTTGCGTGATCCTCCACGTGGATCCAGTCACGAACCTGCATGCCATCGCCGTAGACGGGCAGCGGCTTGCCCTCGAAGGCGTTCAGAATCATGAGCGGGATCAGCTTCTCCGGGAACTGGAATGGCCCGTAGTTGTTGGAGCAACGGGTGGTCACCGTGTCGAGGCCATGCGTGTGATGGAACGCGCTGACCAGGTGGTCGGCCGCCGTCTTGCTCGCGGAGTAGGGGCTTCGGGGGTCGATGGCAGACGTTTCGGAAAAAGCGCCCGTTGGCCCGAGCGATCCGTACACCTCGTCCGTCGAGACCTGAAGGAAGCGGGGCACCTTGAGGTCCTTGGCGGCCTCGAGCAGCGCCAGCGTGCCAAGGACGTTCGTCTCCACGAAGGGGGCTGCCGACATGATGCTGCGATCGACGTGGCTTTCGGCCGCGAAGTTCACGATGGCCCCAATCTCGTGTGATTCGATGAGCGATCGGACGAGCGCGCCGTCGCGAATGTCACCCTTGACGAAGACATGCCCGTCGTCGCCCTTGAGGTCGGCCAGCGATTCCAGGTTGCCCGCGTAGGTGAGGGCGTCCAGATTGACGATTTTCGATTGGGGGCGCTTTTTTCGGGCCAGGCGCACGTAGCACTGGCCGATGAATCCAGCCCCACCGGTCACAAGGAGGTTCACGGGCCAGGAATAGCCCGGCGCCTGGGGGCTTGTCAAAGACTCTAGCGACCTCCTCGAGCGGTCAAACTCCCCCAGAACACTCGACAAAGGGCCCCCCTTGCGCTTGACTGCCGCGCACTCGTGAGCTCGCCTGGCCCAAGGACCCTGATCGTCATCCCCACCTACAACGAGCGGGATTGCCTCCCGGACATCGTCAGGGCCGTACGCGCGGCTCTGCCCGAGGCGACGGTGCAGGTCGTGGACGACAACTCACCCGACGGGACCGGTGCGGTGGCCGACGCCCTGGCTTCCCAAGATCCCCAGGTCCGCGTGTTGCACCGGGCCGCCAAAGCGGGACTGGGCGCGGCGTACATCGACGCCTTTGGCAGGGCCCTGGACGAGGGTTCCTGGGACCGCATCGTCCAGATGGACGCGGATTTTTCGCATGCACCGACGGATGTTCCCCGCCTCCTGGCCGCGATCGATGCCGGCGCCGATTTGGCCGTAGGCTCGCGCTACGTCGCGGGTGGAGGCACACGGAACTGGGGTGCGGGCAGGCGTTTCATCAGCCGGGGCGGCGGCACCTACGCACGGGTCGTGCTGGGCGTCGGTGTTCAAGACCTCACGGCCGGTTTCAAGGCGTGGAAGGTCGAAACCCTGCGTCGGATCAAGCTCGGCGACGTCGGGGCGCGCGGGTATGGGTTTCAGATCGAGATGACCTTTCGCGTGCTGCGAAATGGCATGCGGGTGCAGGAGGTGCCGATCCTGTTCGAGGATCGGCGGGTCGGGGCGTCGAAGATGTCGGGAGGCATCTTCTTCGAGGCGATGTCTCTGGTGTGGCGCCTGAGACTCGCCATCCCGCGCGGCAAGGGCTAAAGAGCCCCCATGTCGCCCGCGCCCGCTCCCTCCCATGACGGCTGGCCACCGGGTGTGTGCGCTCGCTTCGCGCTGCTCCTGTGGGTGACCTACGCCTATTTCATTGCGGCCCCGTCGTGGAATCCCAACGCTCACTTCGACCTCACGCTCTCTTTGGTCGAATACGGCCGGCTCGACATCGATCCCTACCACCACAACACGGGCGACAAGGCCACCCATGGGGGGCACGTGTTCAGCGACAAGGCGCCAGGACTCTCGTTCCTCGCCGCCCTGCCGTACGCGGTCTTTCGCGCAGGCTGGCGTGCCTTGGGGGGAGCCCCCCCGCAGGTGGTCGCCATCGGTCGGGGGGGGCGCTTCGATGCAGGCGCCGTGCGAGGCGATGGCGACGACGATGTGCTGCTGAACCCTTCCTTTCGCTTTGGCCTCTACGTAGCAACCGTATTCACCTCGGGCCTGGCCGTGGCCGCACTCGGGGGCCTGCTCCTCGCCCTTGGGCGGCAGGCAGGACTCTCCCGTCCCGTCGCCACGGCCGCAGCCATGGGTGCCTGCCTTGGCACTCTGCTCTTTCCCTACGCAACGAGCCTTCACGGGCACGCCGTGGCGGCCGCGCTGGCCTTCGCATCTTTTGGTATTTTGGCGCTCGAGCCCCCAGCCAGTCGGGACGATGGGACGCCCCCGTTTCGCCCGCGGCGATTGGCCTGGGCGGGCCTGTGCGGCGGCACCGCCGTGACCTGCGAGTGGCCCGCCGCGCTGGCGCTGGCAGCCGTAAGCGTTTGGGTCGTGGCCCGCGCGGTTCGGCCGACAGGTTGGCGGCACGTGACACGCCTGTGGCCCTTCGTGGGAGCCGCCGCTTTTCCCCTCGCACTCGCGCTGCTCTACAACACTGCGGCGTTCGGAGGCCCCTTCCGTCTGGGTTACGGTCACTTGCACCGAGACGAGTTCGCGGCGGGCATGGGCCGGGGCCTGTTCGGCATCGGATGGCCATCGCCCCTGGTCATGCTGAAACAGACCTTCGGCCGCAGCCGAGGGCTGTTCTACACGACGCCTCTTCTTCTCTTCGCCACTTTGGGACTTTGCACCTGGCGGCGACGCACCCGCGCCTGGCCGGACGTGCCCGCGGTGGCGGGCTTCACGGTGGTGTCCTCGCTTTTCCTCTCGGCGGGTTACTACATGTGGTGGGGCGGGGCGGCTTTGGGACCTCGCCACGTCATCTTCGCGTTGCCTTTTTGGGCGATGGGCCTGCTCGTCACGTGGCGGGAGCCTCCTGAACCGGGCGGGCAGGGGCCCGAATCGCGCGCGCACCGCTGGTACCGGCAGGGGGCGTTCGCGGCGTGGTCGCTTTCGATCCTGAACATGCTCCTCGGCACGGCGGTGGGTTTGGAGGCCCCCCTGACAAGCGACGTTCTGTTCAGGTATGTCTATCCATCGACAGCCATGGGGCACGTCCCCTCTCTTCCGGGAGCGTCGAATCTGGGGCGCCTCGTGGGTCTGTCTGGCGCTTTGTCTCTTCTACCTCTCGTGGCACTGTGGCTGATCTACATCTCGCGCGTCTGGCCCTTGTTCGTTCCCGCGGCACGTTCGCGAGGGCCTCATGAGTGAGCCCGTGTCTGCGGGTCCCCTGGTGGCCGTCGGCGAGTCCAGCTCCCGCGGCCCGGAGCGGCTGGCCGTGGCGATCATTGCAGCCCTGGTGCTGGCATTTTTCGGGCACGTGCTGCGCTTTCCGTTCATCTACGACGACCACTGGACCATCGTCGACAACCCGGTCGTCAGCCAAGGCAGTGGGCTTGGGCAGCTGCTCAGCGGTCAGCTGGTCCGTGAGGGGGTTCCCGACGCAGGACGACCCGTGATGCTGGCGTCAGTCATTCTGGATGCCCGTCTGTGGGGTCTGTCACCCATGGCGTTTCACGCTCAGAACCTGTTCTGGCACGCGCTGGCCTCGATCCTCGTTTTGCTAGGCCTGCGCCACCTGACCCAGTCTTTGCCTGCGGCCCTGTTCGCCGCCGCGATCTTTGCCGTGCATCCGCTCACCGTCGAACCGGTCGCCGCGGTGAATTACAGGGAAGATCTGCTGTCCACGTCGTTTCTTCTGCTGGGGCTTTTCGCTGTGGGCGCCTCCCGGCGGGCCGACGGCAGAGGCGCCGTTGTTGTCCAGAAGGTGCTGGCCTTCGGGTGTTTCGTGACGGCCGCAGGGGCCAAAGAGTCCGCCTACGTGGCGCCGCTCCTTCTTCTGTTGCTCGACCTTTTTCTGCCGCGCGCGGAATCCCGCGCCGACACGGCCCGAGGCCTGCCTCCGGGCAAATCTGCAAGGGAACGGATCGTGGATGTGGGCCTCGCGGCCCTGGCGACAGGCCTGGTCATGCTGTGGCGACGCTTTGCGCTCGGCGCTTGGGGCGAGGTCTCGCAGTCGGCCGCAAGCAACCCCGACAGCCTCTTGTTCCGCGTGGTCGAAAGCGGCCACGGGTTCGTGGCAGGGCTGTTTCAGTCGATCGCACCGCGAGGTCTGTCCCCCGAATACGATCCGGTGGCCATCGACGGGTGGGGCTTGTTCGTGGGCCTGGCCGCTCTGGTGGCCATTGCGGGCCTCGTGGCGCTTGTCGTCTACCTTCGTCCCCGAGCCCCCTTGGCCGCGCTCGGTCTGGCTTGGGCACTCGTGGCTTTCCTTCCCACCTCGGGGCTGGTCGCCCTCACCAACGAGCGGGCCGACCGCTACATGTACCTGGGCCTGCCAGGGCTCATTCTCGTCGTGGTGGTGGGGCTTTCGCGCCTATCCGTCAGGCTATCGGAAAGACTGAGACGCGGGCGCCCCCCGGTGACGGTGGCGGGCATGCCGCTCACCTGGATGTTGGCGGGGCTGATGGTCACGGGCCTCGGTCTCGTTTCGCGCCAACAGTCTCTCCTGTGGGCCGACGAAGAACGCCTCTGGGCCTACGCGGTCAAGCATGCGCCCAACTCTCCCCGTAGCTGGGCCGGCTGGGGATCTTTGCTCCTGGAGCGGCGCCAGACGCTGGAGGCGCAGCTCGCCGCCACGGCCGGACTGACCCGGTTCAACGGCGATCCCCGGTTGCGTGAGCTGCTCGGGCTCACCTACCTGCACCAGGGTTCGATTGCCACCGCCTGCGACGTTCTCAAGCAGGCGGCCGACGTGGGCCCTGCGGCCGATCGGGCGCAACGGGCGAGCAATCTGGGGTACTGCTACATGCGCCTTTTGCGCTTCGAGGACGCCTTGCCACAGTTCGAGAAGGCACGACGTCTTGCACCTTGGTTCGACCGTGGCTGGACAAACGCCATCGAGACCCTGAAGCGCATGGGCCGGACGAAAGAGGCAGAGGCCCTCCAAGCAGAGTTCGACGCGCGGGGGGCCTAGAGACCCATGGGCCCCGCGCCCCGAGGCGAGGCACCAAGGGACGCGGGCCCAGGGACGAAAAAGCCCCCATGGCCGTTCCCGGCGGTGGGGGCTTTCGGAAAGGGGAGAAGCGCGGTCTAAAGGCGGGCGTCGACCGGGGCCATGGTTCCGCGTGCGTCGTAGCGGATCTTGGCGCACTCCGTGCGGTTGGCGTAGGTCCAACCGATGAAGTCGGGGTCGTTCGAGCGGCTCTTGGCCAGGTAGGCTTTGGCCCACTCGACGTGCTGCGGGTTTTCGGGGTCGTAGAGGCGCGCTTTCAGGATGCGCTCCTCGAAGAACGAGTAAAAGGCGTCGTCGGCAGGGGTCAACGCGGATCCCCAGGGATGTCCTTCGGGAACGGCCGGCAGCCAGTCCTGGGGCATCTCGACCGTGCCATCGGGGTGCTTGACGGGGCGGTCGAGCTTGGAAAGGCCCGGAACCTTGGCCCCGGAAGCGAGGTTGAGGCGCTGGCTGTCGTTCAAGCCAAGGCCTTGCCGAGACAGAGCCTCGTTCAGGGTCTCGATGCGGAACGCGTTCACCTCGTCCATTGTGCGGAACTCGGCGGTCTTGAGGTCGGCACAAACGTCGGGCAAGCAGGCGTAATTCGCGGTAGCCGCCACCAAACCCGAGATGGCAAACAGGAACATGAGCCGCTGGAACTGAGGGTTCTTCTTCATGGGGACGAGGGCCTCCAATGTGGGCAATAGGCGCGCATCTTAGTCAACGGGGGTCCCAGGGGTCAACAACAGGAGTCGAAATAACCACTTACACCGGCCAAGGGCTTGGCTCGGTGCGAAGAACCCAGCCTGTGAGACCCCGAGCGGGCCCCTCCAGGGCAAATTTTCCGCAGGCCTACGGTCCGCGACGGAAGCCCGGGTGCCCAGGACCGCCGGCCAGGCGTCTACGCTTCTTTGGGCCCTCCGGCGGACGAGCCCCGGCTTGCATTAGTTGACATAATATCTGTTATCGGACAAATCGGTGTGGGCGCAAAATGGAAATGTCCGGTTTGTGCAAGATAGAAATGTCCGGTTTGGAGGACGATGCATTTCGCTACGGTCGGCCGGCCTTGACTTCAGAAGCACCCGGCGATCGACGATGCTAACCTTGCAAACGTGGGCGTCGATCAGCAGGAATTCGAGGCGTTCGAGCAGCTGGTGCTGCGGACGTACTTCGAGACGAGCGGTCCACCTCTGACCGCCGCGTTCGTTGCCTACGCCGCGGGCATCTCTCAGCAGCGGGCTTTGCGCATGTTGGCCCAGATGCTGGAGGCTGGCAGCCTCTCGGCACGGGCCACCCACACGGGGGTCGTGGAATACTTCGTCCCCGGAACGCCCCGGCCCGTAGACGCCCCCGTGGCCTTTGCCCACGGCCCAAGCCCCCGATCTCCTCATCCCGAGGCCGCTCTCGACAACCCCGTGACCGCGGTATGCCTCTCCGTGCTGGTCCCCGGCGCCGGCCACATCTACAGCGGTCGCCCGGGCGCCGGTGTTGCGTGGATGGCCAGCACCTTGGTCGGCTATGCGTGTTGCTTCTTTCCGGGCCTGCTCCTCCACGGCCTGTGCATGCTCAGCGCCGCGCACGCACCGGGCATCCGTCGAGGCTGACGAGCGGCGGCTTTAGCCCGTCAGGCTTGCTTCTTTTTCCCGCAGCAGCTCCTTGAGCGCCGTCACGGCCTTGGCCTGTTCCGACCCTGGCGCCGCCGAGCTCTCCAGCGCCGCCACGGCTTCGTTCAGCGTGCGGACATCGTCGTCCGCGCGCCGGCGCAGCGCCTCGTGCATGTCACGGAACTGCGTGTAGAAGCCCTGCAGCTCGTCCCCCTTGCGCAGGCCTCGCAGGGATGGGCCCAGGCGGTTGTCGCGCACCCGCTGGAAGATCGTGGCGATGCTGTACAGCGGCCCGGCGATGCGGTGAGTGATCAAGATTCCCACCCCCGACACCGAGGCCACCAGCACCAACCCGAAACCCACGATGCCCCAAAGCACCATTTTGTCCTTGCTGGCGAACTCGGACTGCAGCTGCTCGGCGCTCACCGGGTCGACCAAGCCCGTGAGGGCAATGATGCGAGAGGTGTCACGGGTGGCCTGGTAAATCATGTAGCCGAGCCCCGCGGTCAGGAACGCCGCCACCACCACGATGGCGGCCGTGTACCGAAGCTGCAACCCTGCGTCCAGAAGGTAGTTCCGGATCCGGCGCTTGTATTTGGTCGTGTTCTCGCTTGGCACTTGCGCTTCCATCGTACCGATCCTCTCTTAGCCCCCTTGGGATTGGAAGAAACGCTTGAGGTCGTCTCCCAATTGCCCCGCCGACGCCTCCAGGCAATCTCGGCGAGCCATGTCCTTGTCCTGTGGGCGTGACCCTCCCTGCACGGCCGCCCCTGCACTCGTCCACATGAGGATGCTCTTGGAGGGCCAGCGCGCCACCATCACCTTGACGTCGCAATTGATCTCCACGGCGCCCCCGACATTCGCCTCATCGAGCTGCGTCACGTTGCCGTCGATGAGGAAGCCCAGGCGACCCGCCTTCGCGAAGTCGGCTTTCTCTTCCGAGGTCAGCGAAAACGTGACCGCGCCAAGGTCGCTCAGTTTCTGTTGAATCGCCTTGCGCAACAAGCCGAGCGATTCGCCCGAAGCAGCCTTGGTGCCCCCCGAGAACGGGCCGAATTCGAGGTAGATGCGGGCCTTGCCGCCGCCCTCGCCTCCGTCACGACCAAGCCCGGCCAAGGCCCGTTCGAGCTGGGAGCGTACGAACTTGTCGCCCTCCGCCTTCAAGGCGGTGCGCAGGTGGTCGGCGGCTTCGGGGGCGCCCAGACGTCCCAGCGATTGCGCGGCCACCGCCCGAACGGTGTTGTTGGCGTCACCAAGTGCCTTCGCGAGCGCCGGCACGGCAGCTCGGTCCCCCAGCTTGCCAAGGACCAGGGCCGCCTGAACCCGAACCTTGTAGCTCGAGTCGGTGAGCAGGATCTGGGACAGCTCGTCCACCTTGCCGGCTCCCTCGGCCCCCCTTATCCCTACCAGGCCCGCCAACAGCGCACCCAGAACGCCCGCGCACAAACGGGCGCGCATAGAGCGCTTTCGTCTCTCGAGGCTCTGCCCGGCGATGGTTGCAGTCATTCCGCATCCATACTCATCGGCACAGAGACCTCCGGCTTCAAGGTCAACACGAAAGACCACCCCGTTCCGGGGGCCGCCTCCCCCGGCTCGACTTCGATCAGGCCTCCGTGCATCTCGAGGACGGCCTTGGCCAACGCCAGCCCCAGGCCATGCCCCACGGGGACGTGCCGGGCGGTCCGGGCGTAGGGCTCGAACATGCGATCCCGCTCGTCGGGCGCCAAACGGTCACCATCGCCCCCGATGGTCGCGCAGACGCGGTCTTCACGGTTCTGCACGGTGACCGTGACGACGCGATTCAGCGGCTGCCGGAGGGCGTGGGCCACCAGGTTCTGGAGGGCGCGTTTGAGCAGTTCCCGGTCTCCCCGCACGGTGGCTCGGCTGAGGGCCAGCACCTCCACCGTTTTGCCGGCGGTGCGCGCCCAGGCAGACAAGTCATCCCGCGCCTCGTAGGCAAGCTGCGCCAACGAAACCGACGCCTCCGATAAAACGATGCGCCCCTCTTCGACCCGCTCGTAGTCGAGCACGGTTCGCAACCCGCGACTCATCTGAGCACACAGCGTCCGGGTGTCCTGTATGCACTCGGAGACCTCGACGTCGTCCGTTCCCCCGCGACCGAAAAGCTGCTGCGCCATGAACTCGAAGTTCGCCTGCAACGCGGACACGGAGCTTTGTAGATCGTGAACGAAGCTCGACACCCAACGCCGCTGCTGGGCGATCGTCGAACCCTGAGTTTTTCGTTTGCGCTCCTCCCGCCGGAAAAGTGCGTGCGTCCGGAGCAACGCCCACAGACGAGCACGCCGCTCGCTCGCATCGGTCGAGGGGCTGAAGATCGCGTCCGCCCCTGCCCCGATGGCTCGCACGCGGTAGGTGCGGTCCTCGCCCGGGCCGTAAAGCACCACGGGCACGAAGTGCGTTCGCGTGTTGCCCTTGAGCCGCTGGCACAGCTCTACCCCACCCGCCGGACCGATCCCGTCGTCGATGAGCACCACATCCGGAGGATGGATCAGGGCTTCCTCGAACGCGGTCTCCGCGTCCGTGACCACTTGAAGGTTCAGGCGCAGAGATCGAAGGAACTCCACGAGGGGCTTTGCAGCGCTTCGGTCGGGCGCGACCACCAAGCCCTCCATGTCGCCTGGCAAAGCGACGACGTCACTGCGGGTGGTGCTCTCGTTCGGAAGCATATGTGGCCCGCAGGTTCCTTCCGAGCTCACAGTAACAGCTCTCAGGATTCCTATCAAACTCGAGAGCACGGCGGCTCGCCCTCATCCTCGAGGGGGCTGCGTGCGCGCGGGGGTCACCCCCTCCTTCGACGATGACGGCGACGATGACGGGCGACGCGCCCGCAAGCGCGCGGTGCCTGCCAGGTAAGCCAACACGAGCGCGGCACCGATTCCTGCACCCAGTCCATCAGCGAGGAGGTCCTTCGGGTCCGGCGAGCGATTGGGAACGAACGCCTGGTGCAGTTCGTCCGTGGCTCCATAGAGAAGGGATGCACCCGCAGCGACCGCCCAGACCCGGAAGCGGGTCCAGCCTGGGAACTCGTTGGCCAGCGCGCGCGCAAGCAAGCCGCCGAAAAAACCGTAGACGAGCGCGTGGACAGCTTTGTCGGCGAAGGCGAACGAGACTTGTGGGTACGAGGTTCCTGGGATGGACGACGCCACGAAGAGCAGCAGCGCCCAGAGCCCCGGTGCCAACCACCACAGCCGCCTCCGACGTTGTCGCACATGTAGGATTTTTGACTTCATATCAATACACAGTTATGTTCTGAGCATGCCAGACAAGCCCCGCCTGCCCAAAGCCCCCCTGCCCGCGCCCCTGCCGCGTTTGGTGACGCCAGATACAGACGAAGAAAAACGAGAACACCTGCGTTTCGACAAGGTTTTTCCCGTTCGGGTGGAAAGCCTTCTCTTCGGTGAGTTCCGCTGCGTGGCGCGCAACGTCTCTGCCGGGGGAATCTTCATCGAAACCCGGGATCACCTGCCCCTGGGAGCACAGCTGCGGGTCTGCTTTTTGACGCCGGACGAAAGCGGCGAAATCGTGGCCATCGGCGAAGTCAAAAACCACTACTTCATCAATTTTGCACAAGCTGGCGAGAGCAGGTCGGTTTCTGGCATGGCCGTCCGCTTTTTGTCGTTCGAGGAAGAAAGCGAAGTGCACCTGCGCGCCTGCCTCGACCGCTTCCGGGTCCTTCACTGAACCCGGGCGGCCGCTTTCCAACAGCCGGACCGCGGCAAGCGCCCACGATCACGGACGATTGGGATCTCCGTTGTGGCGCGGAGCCGCGTTGTGTAGAAACCTGGCCGAACGTGACGGCGCTATTAATCGTTCTCGAAGGCATCGACGGCTCAGGCACCACCACCCAGGCGGCTCGTCTGGTGAGCCGTTTGCAAAGCCTCGGCCGACTGGCTCACGGCACCCGCGAGCCCTCTACGGGGCCTGTCGGGGCTTTGCTTCGCGAGTTGTTGATGGGACGTCATGCCATGGCAGATGATCGACCCGTCGGGGGCGACACCATGGCCCTGCTCTTCGCGGCAGACCGCAAGGACCACCTCCAGCGAGAGATCGAGCCCCGCCTGGCCGAGGGCTGCGACGTGGTGTCTGACCGTTACGTCTGGTCGTCGTGGGCCTACCAGGCACAGGAAGCTGACCTGCCCTGGGTGAAGGCGCTCGGCCGCAACCTGCGTGCACCTGATCTGACCCTTCTCATCGACCTTCCGATCGAAGAGGCCGCACGCAGGCGGGCCCTCGCAGGGCGTCCCGAGGAACGTTACGACGCAGACGCGACACTGGCCCGGGTGGCCCGACAGTACCAGCGCCTGGCCGCCGATGATCCCAATGCCAGGGTGGTGGATGGGAGCCCTTCGATCGACGAGGTCACCGCCCGCATATGGTCCGAGGTGGACCGTTTGCTTGCATCCCGATCGCCGAGCCAGGAGGCCCCTTGACCCGGTTCCGTGTCCTTGCTTCGATTTCCTCAGCGACACTCATCGCGCTCGGCGCGGCGCTGGGAGCCTGTGCCCACACCCCGACACCCGCCGAGGAAGGTCTGGCGGCACCCATGAGCGAGGCCCCCCTCACAGAGCCTGCGGGCACAGCCGACCGGGCGGTCGAGGCTCCGGCTGAGGCCGCTCCGCCTCGTTCACCCACGGAGCGTTGCCGCTCCATGGTCGGCACCGATGCCATCAAGCGGGAGGCCGTCAGCGCCGTCGTTGCGGCGGGTCTCGGCCAGTGGTTGCAGGGCGTAAAAGTTGAACGAGTTCTTGAAGGGCGGGCCTTCAAGGGCTGGAAAATACAGCTTCTTCACCTTGAGAACCCCTGCTACGCTGCCGTGGACCTTCGCCCGGGCGATGTGGTCACGGCCATAAACGGCCAAGGTCCCAAACCGCTGGAACGTCCGGAGAGCGCGATGGCCGTGTTCAACAGTCTGGCCTCCGCCCCGGCGATCGAGGTGACCTACCTTCGCGAAGGCGCCCCCCGAAAGCTTCGCTTCGAGATCGTGCAATCCGAAAAGCCTTGACCCCCTTCATGCCTCACGACTTAGCCCCTGCAGAGACACCCTTGCCCACGCGCTTCGAGCTCCGAACCCGAGGCGACGATGGCGCCTGGACGACCTTGGCGACCGTCTTCGAGCGGGAGGGCCAAGCGAGCTTCATTCTCGCGGATCTTCCCTGTGGCGAGTGCGGGCCTTGTCGACGGGCGCTCGTCTCGAGCTGCGTGAATCCGCAACGCTGGACCGCAATGGAGAACCAGCCACCGCCCGCACGGTATCGCTTTGGCTTCGACACAGCCAGGCTCCCCCTCGCAACGGCGGCGTGGGCTGCAGCCGTGGCGCCGCTGCTGGAGGCCATCGGACGAGCGGGACTCGGCCCGGGTGACGTTTCCTTTTGGTTGGGCAGCAGCCCCTACGCCGTACTCGGCGCGTGCTTGGCGGCCGTTCGCGGAAGCAAGGCGTACCTGTGCGGGCATCCGGTACTCGAAGCGGCACTGGCCAACGTGGTCGCCGAAGATCGAGAGCAAGGCCCGCGTTTCGTCGCGCTTGGCGCGCTCGACGAAGCGGCGCTCGACGTGTCGCGGGGATCCCCTTCCGGGTTCGCCGAGCGCCACGTCTTCGTGCTCGACGCTGATGCCCTCGTGTGGTCCGCCGCCACCAACCTCCTCGTTCCGGGAACAACCCTGGTATCGCTGGGCGCCGCCCCGGCGCTCGCGGGCCTGCCAGAGGACGCACGGCTTTTCACGATGGGGACTCGCTGCAACCCCGACTTCGCACCGGAAGCCCTGGCAGCCTTGGCGACGAACGCACTCGTCGCGAGGGCCTGCGATCTGCTTCGCGCGGCGGCGCTCTTCGAGATCGCCGCCATCCCCTGAGCCACGGGATTCGAGAACGTTCCCACGGGTCCCGTGAGCGAAGGTCCGCCTCCTCGACGCAGGGGTACCGTTTCGAGGTGCGCGTCAGCGCTTCTTGTCGACGCTTTTAGCGGGCGGTTTCGGCGTCTTCCGCTTGGCGCCCGCCTTGAC
This sequence comes from Myxococcales bacterium, assembly GCA_022184915.1. Lineage (NCBI taxonomy): Bacteria > Pseudomonadati > Myxococcota > Myxococcia > Myxococcales > Myxococcales bacterium. The sequence continues at coordinate 22,811 of JAGTJU010000013.1, forward strand.
CTTCTTTTTAGTCGGTTTGGCGGACTCGGCATCATCGCCTCCCTCATCGGCCGCAGCCCCGGAGATCGGTTGTGCCGGCACGGGAGCCGGTGCGGCAACGGCCGCAGCCGGGGGCGCGGCCGCAGCGGGGTTGGCCGGTACCGCCGCGGGGGGGGGAGCCGCGGCCGCGGGAGGCGGAGGCGCTTTGTCCTTGCCTCCTCCCATCAGCATCAGAATGCCGACGATGGCCACTACGACCGCAACAGCCACACCCACGAACACCCCCATCTTTCGGCCGGGGGCGAGTTCGCCCACGATATCCTCCTCGGACATCTTCTCGCCGGGGATCGAACGGCCCACCGTGGGCAGAGCGGTGGCCGTGCCCCCGGTGCGAAGCGAAAACTTTTTGCGGTCGTCCGTGGTCACCGATCCGTCGTCGACGTAACGGTCTTCGATGGGACGGATGTCGTCGGAGGGCACCTCGACTTTGTCCTCGGCAGCGCCGGCAGCGGCTGCCTTTGCCTTTGCCTCGGCTACCATCTGCTCGACATCGCCCTTTTTGAACCAGAGCGTTTCTCGGAACGCGGCGCCCTTGGCGCTGCCCGACCCAGGGGCCGTCGCCGACGAGGCAGCAGGCGCAGCGGCAACGGGGGCTTGCGGCGCTTCGAGGGGATTCGGAGTGACTGGAGGCGGCGTGAGCCGAGCAGCGGCCATGGGGGATCCATCGGCGGCTCTCGGGGCAGCTGAACCCGTTGACGGGTGAGTCAGAACTACAGGCGCGGCGGGCACCGGCGTAGCCACAGGGGCCGATGCGGGTGCTGGAGCTCCCCCCGCGGCAGCGGCCGCAGCGGCCTGCCGCTGCGCGATCGCCTTTTGCACCATCTCCTGAACTTCAGACTGACCGCCCGCGAAGAGCATCGTCTTGGCGAAACCTACCGCTCCTGCGTCGGGCTTTCCGGGGGCAGCGGCGGGGGCGGCCGGCGTAAGCGCCTCGACCTCGCTCAAAAAGAGCCGCAGGGTAAGGGGCCTCTTGCTCGCATTTTTGTCGAGAGCCTTCAGCAAAACGCGGTCGACGTCGGGACTCAGGGTGGCGTCTGGACGTCTTTGGCTTGGCCCCAGGGGATAACTCGAGACGTGCAAGTCGAAAACTGCTTTTGGGTCCGCAGCCGCAAAGGGCGGCTCGCCCGTGAGCATGTGATAGAAAACACACGCCAGGCTGTAGGTGTTCGAACGCTGGTCAACGGGCCTCCCCTGGGCCTGTTCGGGGGAGGCGTACTCGGGAACACCCGACAGGCGATCATCGAAGGGCACGGCAACCGCGAAGTTGATGATCTTCACCTGGCCGGACGGGTCGAGCAGGATGTTCTTGGGCGCAAGATCCCTGTGCACCATCCCGGCTTTTTGGGCCTCGAGAAGGCCTTCGCCGATCTGCGCCAGCAACTGCTTCGCCTGCGCGAGCGGCATAGCGCCTCGCTTCAGAACACTTGCGAGGGACTCCGCGCCGGTCACCAACTCGGTCGCGACGAAATACCGACCCTCGCCCGATTTGCCCGCATCGAGGACTTTGGCCACATGAGGGTGTTCCACCCGCATGAGCTGCTTGAATTCTCGATCGAGGCGCCCGGCCGTGATGGGATTGCTCGTGAGAGCGACTGGGAGGGTCTTGAGGGCGACCTCGGCACCGGTGTGCGAATCGACCGCACGCCAGACCTCGCCGGTTCTGCCGCCACCGACCTGCGTGAGCGGCTGGAAGCGAGGGCCCGCAGCGGCAGCAACTTCGAGGCGACGAGGCCCCTCATCCGTCGCGCAGGCCTCTTCGGGGCAGAAATTCGCTTCGTCCTCGTAGGTCTTCTTGCAGTTGGGGCAGGTCTTCATCCGGCTTTGGCCTCGCGGCGAGGTCCGTGAGGGCGCGGGCGGATCTGCTCGCGACGACACGGAGTTGCGCCATCTTATGCATGGCGGAATCCGAGATCAATCTTCGCTTGATTCGGCGTTTCGGGTACGGCGGAAAGGCACCACGGCGTTAGGTGGGCGAGCCAACGAAGAAAGGCGCCCGAGACGGTGATCCGGGGCGCCCTACGGGGGTGCAGAAACTCAGTGTGCGGGGCAACTCGACGTTTGCACCGAGTCGTACCACCGACCTGACCGCGAGACGGGCTCGAAGATCAGCGGCGGCGCCTCACGCCCTCACGTGCCCTCACTTGGGAGCCGGTTGCCCGGGCTCGCCACAAGCGGCGAAGAGCTGTTCGTACGACGGGGTGGATTGACGCGCATCGCGGTTCTTCCGCTTGCGGCCCGCCTTGCTGCGGCGCGCCTCGCGACGATTCCAGGTTTTTGCGGTGTTCGAAGCCATAGTCGCGCACGTCTACCAAGGCTTCCGCAAAACGTCAACGGGCGAGTCGGCTGCGTTTACGCTTTCGACTGCGTGACCCTCTCGATCTCGACCACCCCCTCTACCGCGAACAGCGCCCGCGCAAGCCGTTTGAACTGAGAGACGTGGCTCAACATGACCTGGAAAGTGTTGATGCCGCGCTCGTCGCTGGTGCGGCATTTGGCCTGAGAAATGTTCAACTCCTGCTCCTGGAACACCCGCGACAAATTGGCGAGGATCCCGGGCCTGTTCGAGGTTACGACCTCCAAGGTCACGGGTCTGAAGAGGGTGACGGAATCATCCCAGCTCACGTCGACCCGACGGGCGGGATCCAGATCCATCGCCTTTTCGCAGTCCCGCATGTGAACCATGACGGAGCGCCCGCGCGTGGTGAAGGCGGTGATGGGGTCCCCTGGAATGGGGCTGCAGCACTTCGCAAACCGCACGACCACGTCCGCATCGCCTTGGACGCTCACGCCGCCCACGGACTTCCGCGGGGGCCGGGCACGCGCCACGGCCACGGACGAAGGCTCGGCCAAAACCGCGTCCTCGGCGACCGCCTCGGGACCTGCCCCGGGGTACATGACGCGCGCCACGAGGTCCACCGGCTGCTTTTGGTACCCAATGAGCAGGAGAAGATCGTCCGCCGTGCCGGCTCTGAGCTGGCGAGCTGCCGATTCGAGGCGCCCTTCTTTCTCGGCGGCCGAAAAATCCCGGTCCATGGTGCGAAGATGCCGAGCCAAGAGGTCACGCCCGTACTGCTTGCTCCGTTCACGCTGGGCCACACGAAGATTGTGACGCACCCTGGCCTTCGCCCGGCTGGTGACGACGAACTTCAACCACTCCTTCGCAGGTTTCTGTTTTTCGGAGGTGAGGATCTCCACGGTGTCCCCGTTGCGAAGGACGTAGCGCAAAGGAACGATGATACCGTTGATCCGCGCCCCCGAGCAGTGATCTCCCACCTGCGTGTGGACGGCGTACGCAAAATCGATGGGCGTTGAGCCCTTGGGAAGCGCCTTTACGTCGCCGTTGGGTGTAAAGACGAAGACCTCTTCCTCGAAGAGGTCGATCTTGACCGTCTCGATGAACTCCGTGGGGTCCTTGAGATCCCGCTGCCACTCCATGAGCTGCGCCAGCCAAGCGAAGGCTTTGCTGTCCGTGGACTTCAGGTGGACCGAGTCCTTTTGGCGCCAGTGGGCAGCGATGCCCAGGCGCGCCGTTCTGTCCATCTCGTGGGTGCGGATCTGCACCTCGATGCGCTCGGAACGCGGGCCAATCACCGTGGAGTGAAGCGACTGGTACAGATTTGGCTTGGGCAGCGCGATGTAGTCCTTGAAGCGGCCCGGGATGGGCGTCCATCGGGTGTGGACCGCGCCCAAGGTCGCGTAGCAGTCGCGCACTGAAGGCGTCAGGATCCGGAACGACACGATGTCGAAAATCTGGTCGGGCTCCTGACCGGACTTGCGGGTCTTTTTGAAAATAGACCAGAGGTGCTTCGTATGCCCTTGTACCTCGGCGTCGATACCTTCCTGTTCCAGTGCCTCGCGAATGTGCCGGCAGACCTCCGCAACATAGCCGTCCCGGGCCTCGCGCGTGTTGTCGAGCCGCACACAGATCTGTTCGAAGTCTTCGGGTTCGAGGAAACGAAAACAAAGATCCTCGAGCTCGGACTTCATCCACTGGATGCCGAGCCGGTTGGCAAGCGGCGCGTAGATCTCCCGTGTCTCCATCGCGATGCGCTCCTGCTTCTCGCGCGGCATGTGACCAAGCGTGCGCATGTTGTCTGCGCGATCGGCCAGCTTGATCAGCACGACCCGGATGTCCCGTGCCATGGCCAGAAGCATCTTGCGGAAGTTCTCCGCCTGGCGCTCCTCACGGCTGCTCCAGGGCACCTGGCCTAGCTTGGTCACGCCTTCGACCAGCATCTGCACCTCGGCCCCGAAGAGGTCCCGGATCTCCTCGGGGGTGGCACCGGTGTCCTCTATCGTGTCGTGAAGCAAGCCTGCACAAACGGCTGCCTGGTCCAGACGAAGTTCCGCGATGGTGCGCGCAACCGCCAAGGGATGCACCACGTAGGGCTCGCCCGAGCGCCGAATCTGTCCGGCATGGTGGTGAGCCGCGTACGCAAAGCAGCGGTCGATGATGTCCAAGTCGGCCCCTGGGTCCATCCTGACGACGCTGTCCCTCAGCGCGGCGAGGCCGGCAGCGGTTTCAGTTTTGGGGGCGAGAGCTGACTCCATGGATGCTTGGCTTATTGCGCCAGATCGAGGTGTGGCGCGCACGAATCAACAGAGGAGTTTGGGCCTTTGGGCCTGCCTTCGTCAACAGCCCTGCCGCCTCACACGTTTGATGCCGATTCACCCGCGCCGGTCGTTCGCCCGCAAGAGCAACGCACTGCATCTTCAAAGATCATGACCGAAGGCCTCGTTCAGCAACATCTGCGCGCGGTGTTCGTTGCGGGTGCGGGCGCAGCACGCGGACACGTAGACCGCGGACAGCTCGCCGTAGGCCGTTTCGATCTCCTCGTTGACGACCAGGAAGTCGTAGTGCTTGTAATGCGCCAGTTCTTTTTTTGCCATCGCCAGACGGCTGCCAATGGCCTCGGGGCTCTCCGTGCCCCGGCTGCGGAGCCGCCGTTCGAGTTCGGCAAGGGACGGCGGCAAAATGAAACAAAGCACGCTGTCGTCGGGCCACTGCTGCCGAATTTGGCGCCCGCCTTGGTAGTCGATATCGAACAGGCAGTCGATGCCTTTTTCGATGGCTTCGTTGACGGTGGCTATCGACGTGCCATAGCGATTGCCGTGCACCACGGCCCACTCCGCGAACTGCTGGCCCTGCACCATGCGGGTGAACTCCTCGTCGCTGACGAAGTGATAATCGGTGCCGTCGCGTTCGCCCGCCCGAGGCTTGCGCGTGGTGTACGAAACCGAGAAGTGCAGGTTGTGGTTCTTGGCGAGACGATGCGCCAACGTGGTTTTCCCTGCGCCAGACGGCGACGAGACCACCAGCAGGATGCCTCGGCGAACGAATTTCATTGTCATTCGATATTCTGCGCTTGTTCGCGCATCTTCTCCAATTCGGCCTTGGCCTCGACGACCAATGCGCTGACGTCGGCGTCCTGCGACTTGGACGCCACCGTGTTGAACTCTCGACCGATCTCCTGAAGCCAGAATTCAATCCGACGCCCGCTTCCCTCGGCGTCGGTCGAGCCGCCGTCGACGAGCTGGGCCAGGTGTTCGAGATGGGCGCGCAGGCGCACGAGTTCTTCCGTCACGTCACTGCGGTCGGCGAGAACGGCCACTTCCTGGGCGAGCCGCTGGGGGTCAAACTCGGGGGTCTCGAGCAAGGCCGAAAGCCGCTGGCGAAGGCGACTCACGGCGCGCGCTGACGCCCCGCTCGTGCGGGCCTCGAGGGCAGAAGCAAGCTCCGCGAGCTTTCCGTGGCGCTCCCGCAGGTCGCGACCGAGCGCCTCGCCCTCCCGACGCCGGCTGCCCTGAAGGAGCGTGAGTGCCTCCGCGAAGGCGGGCGACACATCGTCCCAGGACATGCGCGGGCGGGCCGACCCTCCCTCGCTCCGGACCAAGTTTGCGAAGGCGACCAGGGTCTCCAAACTGGCGGGTTGGATGAGGCCCAGGCTGGACCTCACCCGCTCCACAGCCTCCGCCAGGCCTTTGAAGTAGGCCTCGTCCACGAGCACGCCCGAGC
>JAGTJU010000014.1 GCA_022184915.1 Myxococcales bacterium
CAACGTCATGCGCCAGCGGGGTCTCGTGTCGGCCGAGGACCGCGCTCGCGCGTTGGGCCAGCGCGGGGCGGTGGTGTGGCTCACGGGGCTCTCGGGCGCGGGAAAATCCACCATCGCGTTCGGCGTCGAGCGCGCGCTCGTGGATGCAGGTCACCTGGCTTTCGTGCTCGACGGCGACAACGTACGCCATGGTCTGTGTGCCGATCTCGGCTTCTCCGCGGCAGACCGAGACGAAAACGTGCGCCGAGTGGGCGAGGTGGCCGCCCTGATGGCGGACGCGGGCGTCATCGTGATCGCCTCGTTCATCTCCCCCTTCCGTGCCGGCCGCGCCAAGGCCCGCGATGCGGCCGGCCCCGAGCGCTTCTTCGAGGTGTTCCTGGATGTACCTCTGTCCGTCTGTGAAGGGCGCGATCCGAAGGGCCTCTACGAAAAGGCGAGGGCCGGAAAGATCGCGGAGTTTACTGGCATCAGCTCTCCTTACGAGCCGCCTGTGGCCCCCCGCCCTGGTGCTGGCCACGGGCACCATGCCCATTGGCTCCTGCGTGAACCAGGTGATGGACCTGCTCGTGCGCGCCCAGGTCGTGGGCACGCGCTAGCGGCTCAGCGGCGGCTCGCCCGGGGGTGCTTCGCGGCGAGGGCGTCCGCTGCGGCCCCGCGCCCCGTCGCCCGCAGACGTTCCAGGTAGGCGGGTAGATCCCGCCGCACGTGGTAGGGGCCGCCCTCGCGCAGGATCGTCCAGAACGGATCGCCGACGGGGCCATTCGTCTCCGGATCCATCTGCCCGAGCGTCTCGGCGCCCCAGGCCTCCAAGATGCGGCTGCCCTCGGCGACCAGGTCGGGCCGCAGGGCGGCCAGGTCGAACTGCTCGTGCGGATCTGCGCCAAGATCGAAGAGCGCGAGGTCGGGGTAAAGGTGATAGCCGTCGTGGTAGGTGCGTATCAAAAGGTACTCGCCTCCGCCCACGCGGAACCGGACGCTGCGCTGACACGTCCAGGCGCCCTGGCTCAGGACCAGCGCGTGGCGGCCTTCGTCCCGGCCCTCGCGCAGCGCCGTTGCCGCGCTTCGGCCGTCCCAGTTGCTGGGCACGGCACCGCCGGCCAGCTCCACGATCGTGGCCGCGAGGTCGAATTGGTAGTGGAGCGCGGAGGCCGTCTGGCCGGCGCGGGTGTCGGTGATCCCCGGCCATGCGAGCAGGAAGGGCACGTGGCAGGTCATCTCGTCGGCGGTCTGGTGATCGCCGTACACGTTCAGCTCGCCGAGGTTCTCTCCGTGATCACCGGTGACGATCCAGACCACGTCGTCGCCGAGGCCCATGTCCACGATCTTCTGCCGCAGGCGGCCCACCTGCGCATCGGCGTGCAGCACGCCGGCATCGTAGCCGTCGAACATCGCGCGCACAGCCGCAGTGGAATCGATGGTGGTGGGCTGTCGGGGGTAGTTCCACGCGAGCTCCGGCGGGGGCGCGTTCGAGAAGCCAATCGTGTCCTGGGCGCCATGAGGGCCACAGGCGGCGAAGTCGCGGGCGCGCACGGCTTCCGTCAACCATGCGGGGGGCGGGGTGTTCGCGAAGGGCTCTCCCAGCGCGGCCGGGGCACGGTAAGGCGTGTGGGGGTCCCAGAGGTGGACGTGAAGGAACCAATTGGGCTCGTGGCCGCGCCGGGCCAGCCAGTCTTCGGCCAGCGCTCCCACCACCTCGCCGCTTTCGAGGCCGCGCCGGCCAGGGTTGATGATCTCGTTGAAGTTCGCGTAAAAGTGCAAGGCGGCATGCCGCTCCCCGAACGAGCTCACCGTGGCGGTGGTATATCCCTGATCGCGCAGACAGCGCATGAAGCTGGTTCGGGTGAGGCGCGAGCTGAACCCGCGCGCCTCGCCATCGGGATACATCTCGGCGCGGGCGCCGCCGTGGTTCGCCACCCCGGTGTGAACGCCGAAGCGACCCGAAAACATGGCCGTGCGGCTCGGCAAGCAGGGTACGTCGGAGGCGTAGACGTTCGTAAAGCGCAGACCCTCGGCGGCGAGGGCGTCGATGTGGGGACTCGTCGGCCTGTGATACCCGTAGCAGCCGAGGTGGTCGGGGCGGAGGCAGTCGATATCGACGTACACGATGCGCATCGGCGCGCAGTGTACCGCGGGGGGCGCGGTGGGGCCTACTCCGAAGCGTGAGCGCCAGCTCCCCGGCCGGGGGCCAGCGCGGCGAGCACGTCCACGTAGGAGATGATGCCCACGAGCGTCCCGCTGGGTCCGACGACGGGCAGGGCACCGACCCGGTGGTCGACGAAGCTCGAAGCGAGCTCGGCCAGGCCTTGCTCGGGTCCTACGGTGAGGACGTTGCGGGTCATCACGTCGCTGACCCGCAAGGCCTCGATGCGAACGCGGGCGTCACCGGGACGCAGCGCTCGCAGGCTGTCACCGAAGGCTGTACGCACGTCACGGTCGCTCAGTATGCCTATCACCTTGCGATCGCCATCGACCACGGGAAGGTGGCGAATGCCTCGCGCTTCCATACGTGCCACGGCATCCATCAGGTGGTCCTCCGCCTTGGCCGTGTGCACGTCGGTTTTCATGATGCGGGCGGCGGGAAGATCGGCATGCAGGGTGTCTGGCGGGGACACGTGGAGGGTCAGCAAGTCGGTGCGCGTGACCACCCCCAGGAGCTTGCCAGCATCGACCACGGGTAGGCAGCCCACGCGGTTTTGCACCATGCGCTCCACCGCCGAAGCCACGGTATCATCGGGTCCAACGGTGATGGGAGGCACGCTCATGATTTCCTTGACGGGGGCCCGCGCGGCCAAGCGCGCGCCCACGCGCACGTGGTAGCCCAGCACCTCGCGCTGAGACAACACGCCCACGAGGCGTTGGCCATCGACGACCGGCAGGTGCCGCACGCGGCCCCACAACATCGCTTGGAGGGCCATGTCCAGCGAGTCGTCAGAGCGCACCGCAACGGGAGGCCGGCCATCGAGCAGCCCGCGGATCTGCCGGGCGCGCTTTTCGAGGTTGGGCAGGGTGGTCATGTCCTTGCCTTGATGCAAGCAAGCGGCCATGCGAAGCGGTCGCGGATCGGCAGCCAGGTCCAGGGGGGCCGCTCATCGGAACGCAAGGCCTGCGCGTGCAGGCGCGCGCCGCTGAAAAAACTGCTGACGGTGGCGTGGCACCTCAGCGACGTCGGTCCGCCTGCAGCGCGAAGCGCGTGGCTTCGTAGCCTCGCGCCACGATCTGGGCGAAGGCCTCATTGTTGCCGGCCAAGGCGGCTGCGGGTGCGGCAGGGGCTCCCACGTTCACCTCGAGCACGGGGCAGTTCATCTTCGCGCTCCAGACGGAGGCCTGCCCGCTGGCGTTGATCGCCAAAAGGCGCGCGCGCGGAAATGCGCGACAGGTTTCTTCGACGGGCACGGCAAGCAAGCGATCGCCCCCCGGGTCGACGTAGCCCGCGTTCACCGGGTCGAAGTCAGCGAAGATGAAGGGGTTCGCGATGCTCCGGCTCACCGCTTGCGCTACGGGGCCGCTGCGGGCCACGACCAAGGCCAGCCCAGTGCCTTGCCGCTGCTGAAAAAACGTGACGAAGGGGAGGGTGAGGGACTCGATCACCTGGCGTTCTTCGTACGCGGCGAGCACCCGTGCGAAGCGCGGGTACGACAGCGGCCGTGTCGCCTCGGCGGCTGCGACGGCGCCCGCCGCTGCGCCCACCAGCAGCGGCAAGGTGGCGCTGCCGCCGGTCACCACGCCGGCGATGACCGCACCCACGGCTCCCCCCAGCATCGCGTTGCGCGCAGCCTCCCGCTGCGACTCCGCACGGTAGGCATCGAGGAGCCGCACGTAGCGCTGCCGGAGGGGCTCTTCCGGGGCGGTTGCGAACAGGCTGCCCACCAGCGCTCCCATGCTGGTTCCGGTGATGCAATCGACGGGGAGGTGCTCGTCGTGCACGGCCTCGAGGGCACCGATGTGCGCAAGCCCCGTGGGGCCTCCGGCGGAAAGCACGAGGCACGTGGGGCGATCGCGCTCTTCCGTCCAGCTGTGCGCGCAGCCCGTGGCCCACGTGAAGAGCGCGATGGTGAGCGCGCCTTTAGCTCCAAGCACAGGGCATCCCCATCGCACGCCGCACCTCCTTGAAGGCGGGCGTCCATTTGGATTCGTGGTCACGCACCACGAGCGTTTCGGTGCTGGCAGCGCCCGAGGTCCGTGCAAACGCGAACACGGTGACGAGCGGGGCCTTGCCGGCGCGCGGGACCACGTCGAGACGATGTCCTGGGACAAGGCCGGCCGCCTTGCCCGCGTCGATCGCGCGGGTGGCCTGGTCCGTGGGCGCCACCATGACGAACAGGCCGTTCGCCGTCATGTAGCGAGCCGCCGCATCGCAGTAGGCCTCCACACCGCCTCGATGCTCGAAGCGGCAAGGCCCACATTGGGGCTTTTCGCTTTGCACGCCGCGGGCGGGGTCGAAGTAAGGGGGGGTGCCGGTGACGAGCTCGTAGCCCCCAGCGACGACGCCTTCGGAAAGCCCCTCCCGGAAGTCACCCTCGAGAAGCTGAACGCGCGCGCTGAGGCCGTTGTAGGCGAGCGACCGGCGCGCCAGCCCGGCGCTCAGGGGCTGGGCTTCAACACCGGTGGCGTGGGATTGGGGAAAGCGCCACGCCAGCATCATCAGCACGGAGCCGATGCCGCAGCCGAGATCCAGGTGGCGGGTCGGCGGGCGGGGAACCCGCTGGGCAGCGACGTGGGCGGTGACGAGATCATCGAGTGACCAGCGGTGCCCATCCTGGCGCTGAAAAATGCGGAAGTCGCCGGCCAGGTAACAGAGGTCTTCACCAGGGCCGGGCACGAGCTCGGGACGGCCTTGGGGGCCTGCGGGGTGCGGCCCCCCGGGGACGAAACCGGCCGGGCGTCGCGCGGGGCGAATGAGGCCTGGAGCGGACGACTTCGAGCCAGAGGGGGGCGAGGACAACGGCATGCGGCCCGGGCGAGTATGGGGCGCGAAGGCAGAGGGGGCCAGGGGGCAGGACGCCGGGGCACGTCCCGCCAGGGGTGAGCGGGGTTCCGACAGGCAGGCGGATGTGTTCTGTCGACAGCGAATCATCAGGTGTTGTGCGGGGCACAACAGGTCCCCGGGTCCAAGGGCTGATTTTGTCCCATATTGAGTAAGCTGGCTTACGTTCTATACATGGCACACCGATTGCTCTTCTCCGGGACAAGGGAATGTTCCCGAAACGGCAACACGCGGGCGACCGCGTTACGCAAAGCCACGGAGCTCCTCGAGCTGGCC
>JAGTJU010000015.1 GCA_022184915.1 Myxococcales bacterium
CGGCCTCCGCCACAACGGGGATGGGGCGGCTGAGCAGCACGATCCAGGGCGACGTGCGCGGGGCGTGGCGGGGCGCCCAGCGGGCGGGCCACAACCGCCCAAGCGCGTAGCCAAGGCTGTGGCCGCAGATGAGCCCGGCCAGGCAGAACGTAAACCCCAGGGCAGGCCCGAGCCGCGCCCCGAGCAATGCGCCCACGACGCTCGAAGGGATCGGCAGCAGCAGATCGGCCGCGAGGAGGAGCGCACCGAAGGAACCAATCTGTACGGCGTGACCGTCGGTGGCGGCGAGCCAGACGTGCGATGGCAGCTCGCCCACGAGCGCGAAGGGCACGAGCGGCACGGCCACCGTGGTGATGGCGAGCACGGCCCAGCGCCTGAGATCGGGGCGTTGGGCGGCGGAGGCGGGCGCGGACACCACACGACTTTAGCAAGGGCCCCGTGCGGGGTGTGGCCCGAGCGACGTCACAGGCCGGGGCGCCACACCCGGGCCGCCCTGTGGCAAACTGTGGCCATGAGCTCTGCGCCCCTCGAGACCTGGCTTTCAGCGTACCTACGCACCCACGGGGGCATGGCGGGCACCGTGCACCTGCGCGACGGACAGGAGCTCGTGATGGGGGCGGCCGTGAACATCCCGCCACAGGTCGTGCAGGTCACCCAGCGCATTCCGTATGGCAAGGGCATGGCGGGTCTGGCTTTCGCGCGCGACAGGCCCGTGCAGACGTGCAACTTGCAGGAGGACGCCAGCGGCGACGTGCGTCCAGGGGCCCGGGCGGTGAACGCACACGCGGCGGTGGCGCTGCCCGTGCACGACACCGCCGGCCAGGTGCGCGCGGTCGTGGGGATCGCGTTCATGCACGAGCGAGAGCTCGGCGAAGACGAGCTGGCCCGGCTTGCGGCGACGGCCGAGGCGCTGCCCCAGGCCTAACCTGCGGCACATCTTCCCGCGGTCAGACCCAGCGGCGGCTTGCCGCATGGGCCGGACATGGCGCACCCTGACTATGGTAGGCTTCTCCCGTGAGTCCGCCCGCGAAGAAAGCGGCAACCTACGACGACCTCGTCGCCCTCCCACCTCACGTCGTGGGAGAGATCATCAACGGCGAACTCGAGGTAAGCCCGCGCCCCGCGTCTCCCCACGCGCTCGCCGCAAGCGTTTTGGGCATGGACCTGGGCGGCGCCTTTCAGCGCGGCCGTGGCGGGCCGGGCGGATGGTGGCTCTTTGACGAACCGGAACTGCACCTGGGCAGGCACGTGCTGGTGCCCGACCTGGCCGGTTGGCGTCGCGAGCGTATGGCCAGCCCTGCGGACGCGCCCTTCTTCACCCTGACCCCCGATTGGATCTGTGAGGTCGTGTCGCCTTCAACTGCCGCACGAGATCGGGGGCGCAAGCTGCCCATTTACGCGGAGCATGAGGTGGCGTTCGCCTGGCTGGTCGATCCTCTCGCGCGCACGGTGGAGGCCTACCGGCGTCAGGGGCCGCACTGGCTTTTGCTGCGCACGTATGCCGACGACGCCCCCGCCCGCATCGCGCCCTTCGACGCCATCGAGCTCGACGTCGCGGCGCTGTGGATGCAGGCATAACGAGAGAGTCCGTAAGGTAGCGGCCGTAGGCGTGACCTGTCAGCTATCGCGAATTCTCCACCTGAAAGGGAGGACCAACCGAGTAATCGAGTTGCGAGAGCTCCTTGGATCTGCTCCTCGAGTTGGCTGACGCGCACGCTAAACGTCTGGTTAGCCGGGCGCCTTACCGATCGGCAAGACACGCACTCGCGACGAGATCTTGTCTATCGTCACAATGGCGCCGGCCTCGATCTCGGGAGTTCTCATCCGAAGCACCCGAGCAACATCCTTGCCGACAGCCTCAGGAAGAACTTCTTGGCCTCTGAGTTGGATGACGCTTGGCCCTTGGGCCTTTGTGGAAGCCAGCAGTGCTGAGAAGTCTAGGTCATGGGTAAACACAACGTATTCGTTGTCTCGGGCCCACTGCATCACAAAATGGTCCGCCTCAGCTCCTGTTCCGATCGTAGTCCAATGCACCGCTTCGAATCCTTCCTGCTGAAGAAACTCCACCCAGAGCGGGGACAGGTTCATGTCCAGGAGGATCCTCATGAGAGCGGAACGTCGATTTCTTCTGAGCGCCAAGCGGCATACGCCAGTGCTGCCTGGATGTCGGCTTCTTCGAGGTACGGATAAGCCGCCAGAATTTCCTGGTTCGTCTTTCCGGTGGCAAGCAAGCCCACCACGGTCCCGACGGTGACGCGAAGCCCTCGAATGCACGGACGACCGCCCATCACGGCAGGGTCGTGTGTAATGCGGCGCAATACATGCATACCCCCGATCATACCCCACCCGGCCGCCTCTGGCTCGCCGCGCTCGGCTCCGGCTAACCTCGACTTGGCCGTCAAACCAGGCTCGGGTTCCTGGGGGGCTTCGCTGACGGCCGGCGGCTCCGGCGCAGGAGCGGGGGGCGCGGCGGCGGGCGAAAGGAGCGACGCGCCCTTTGAGGTCGGCAGCGCTGAACGTGGTGCCGCAGGGCGCGCGTGGGGGGGCCTGCCGTCCGTGTGGAAGGCCACGACACCTCCCCCCAAGAGCAGCAGGGCGCCCCCCGCCAGCGCGGCCCAGGGGCGGCGGCTCGCGGTAAGCGGGGCCATGGGTTTGACGGAGCTGACCACGCTGTAGCCGGCGTCGTCCTCCGGGGGCGGCACGGGGGTCAGGCGGGTTTCCGTGGCCGCCTCGTCCGTCAGATCTGCCGGTGGGGGGGGCAGCGGGGGGTCGCCGAAGTCAGGCAGGGGATCATCGTTCCACGCTTCGGGCCCAAAGACGTCGTCGAGCACGGAAGGCAGGGCAGCCATCCTTCCGTCTGAGGTGGTAGTCGCCAGCCATACTCCCGTGCGCGAGAAAGGCGCTCCACATCGTGCGGCCCTTCCGCTTGCTCGTCCCCGGCGCCAGAGTCCGTCTCCACTCTCGGACTTATCGCCTCAATCCCTCTCATCCGCGCATCAATCCTTCAGGGCTCTTCACGAAAGGTTCGTGGGGATCCCTCAGCTAGGCCTGGCACCTCGTCGGATGAGAAACCCGATGCCGCGGGCTGAGCTGAATCCCAGAAACAGTGCGGTGGCGACCATGAGGGAGTTGCACAAAAGGAGCCCTGACGTATCGATCGACCACGATCCCGCAACCCATGCTTCGAACTCCAAGCTCATGCGCACCAGCATCAAAGTTGCAGCCGAGACGATGCCCGCCAGCCACCAGCGCAGGCTGCTTTTTCCGATCTCAAGCGCAAGCCCGACAAGAATAGACAACGGAAAAAAGACCAAGAGCGGAAGGTGAAGTTGATTTGAAGGAACGAGCATCCCAAAGAATGACACCGCCTGAACCAGCAGCGAAAACCAGATCACAATTCCGATTCGGAGATCGATAGCACTCAGGCCTACGCCGAGGAGTGCAACAAAGAACTGCGTTCCCCAGAAAAACATGTCACCACCTGCACCCCGCCGGATCGTAGGCCTTGAAGACTTCCTTCAGGGACGCATCCAGGCCGGCTTCTCTGAGATATCTCAGCTTGACGACTTCCTTCCTCTTCCTCACCTCCGCGACAACCGCTCCCGCCAGTTGCAATTGACCAGGTTCGACGAAAAGAGTTGTCGCGAGGCCGGCTTCGAGCTTTTCCAAAACTCCAACGTGGTCCACACCTCCCAGTCCGTACATTCTCGCGGACATGCGAAAGCCGGGATATCGTCTGATAACCCTCCTGGCTCGCTCGAACGTCTTTGGCTATCGAGTGCTTAAGAATCTGATTGTGCGCAGGAAGGCTGACTGTACCCAGGAAGGCAGCGACCGCCTCGTCGATCACGATCCCCATGGTGTCGAGCGTTTGAGTAATGGTCCAGCCGAAGTTTGCTGCCGTCGGCTGGTATTCAGCTGCAGGGGTTCTCATTATTTCTCTAGAAAGATGGGGAGAAAGCATCACAACCATGGTCAGGCCCGCCTGTGTGTAAGCTTTCTTGTGTGAATTGAACGCCGCATCTCGCAGTTGAGTCGCAGTCAGGCTGGGGGGCTTCCCCGCTTCGAAGGCCTTCAGTATGAAGTCGCTAAGTTCGTCCTGCAAAAGCACGAGAGTTCTTCGTACCCACCTTGCTCCTGCCGGGTGTTCATTCAGCTTCTTGTCGCTGGAAAAGAGTATGCAGTACTTCTTCCCATATGCGATTGGGTAGCCGTCTGCCTTCCACGGACCCAGGTACTCGTCTAACTTTTCGTAAAAGGTCCACGGCTTGCCCTCAGTCGCGGGATGATAAGCTGTAATGCTTTGGAGCCAGGCGTCGAGCTGCTCAATGGACTCCTTCGTAGGCCTAGAGCTCTTGGCGGGAGGAGTGAGGACCCTCGGTTCCTTGACTGATCTGGGGCTACTACTTGAATCCATCAGCGTCACGATACATCACTTGCACCCGCCTCAGAACATGACCAGGAGGCGTTTCGTTGCTCGAACTGGGGGGCGTCCCCCCCCCCCGTGGAACAATACCCGAGACGCCAGATTGACAAGAACTGAAGTGCATTGTGGGGCGAGAGTGGTCAAGACGAAGTGCCAAAACCAGTAAAGAGGCTGATCGATTTGAAGTATCCAACTCGCATTGGGACGCAGGTAGTAGTTCCAGTCATCATGGAACCGATTGCGATGCAATGAGAGAGCTTCGAGCTGACGCTTCGTGACCTTCTTGCCCTTGGGATAACGTCTGCGGTCGAGGGCCGCCTTAACCTTGAGTCCTGACGAAGTCTTCGTATGGGCGATCAGTTGGACGACCGTCTCAAAAGTACGCAGAGGCTTTCCACGCCCGTTGGCTGTCCGTTTTTCCGCAAGTCACAGCCCCAGGGCGTCA
>JAGTJU010000016.1 GCA_022184915.1 Myxococcales bacterium
GGATCCCGACTTCGGGCTCGCATGGGAGGTGGCGGCCGGCGCTCGCGCGCAGAATTAGCCAAAGCCACGCCTCCGCTCCTCCTTGGGTTGCTGCAGGGTGCACGCCTATTCAAGGGTTCGCGTCTCGTGAAGGTCGACGGCTGTGTGACTGCGTTCAGCACAGGTTGAGGATGCGTCAGACCTTGTCTTCCCCGGCTCGCCTGTAGCTGAACAAAGCCGGGGACCACACCTGTGCGATGCGTCGTATGGGGCATGCTCGACTGGTCGCAGCCGCGGGGGCGCCAGGACGCAAAACGGAAACAGATGCAGCGACTTGAATAGCCGTTGAGCCTATGCCACGCCGTGGCATACAATCGCCAGTCTAGGATTCTGATGCCGCCGCTATGCGCTGCCCAGCCTGAAGTTCTCTTATGCCTAACGAGATGAAGATCGTTCAGCGGTTGCCCGTCCAGTCGAAATGGGGGAGAAGCCCGCCGCGGCGATGCCAGCAAGCTGGCGAGCTCAGCGCCTTCCGGATTCGGAGCCAGTGGCGCATCAGGCGTACCGAGCTCGACCAGTGGATCGACGCGCAGCCGCGCGGTGGGGACGGGGGACGTGATGGCGACGCGTGACACAGGCAACAAGAAGCGCGGGCGACCGCCGAGGCCTGCAGCAAGCGAGCCCGCGCCCGCCGCCAAGAAGGCGAGCGCGAAGAACGGCTCCACGTCCGATGCGGTGGTGGGCTTCGAAGAGAAGCTCTGGCAGATGGCGGACAAGCTCCGCAACAACATGGACGCGGCCGAGTACAAGCACGTCGTACTCGGGCTCCTCTTTCTCAAGTACATTTCGGACGCGTTCGAGGAGAAGCGCGCTGCGCTCACGGCCGACAAGAAGTCGGGCGCCGACCCGGAAGATCCCGACGAGTACCGTGCCGACAACATCTATTGGGTGCCAAAGGAGGCGCGCTGGACTCACCTTCAGGGCAACGCGAAGCAGGCCACGATCGGCAAGCTCATCGACGACGCGATGGTCGCCCTCGAGGCGCAGAACCCGACGCTCAACGTCGATCCGGCATTCTTGTACTGGCTCTTCCTCTATCGAGACTTCGACCTGTATCTCGTCTCGTCGGCCTCGGGAACGAAGATTCTTCACACGGTGCCGAGTCGGATCGAGTCGTTCGAGTTCGACCTACCACCCCTCGCCGAGCAGCGCGCGATCGCCCGCATCCTCGGTGCGCTTGACGACAAGATCGAGCTGAACCGCAAGACGAACGCGACGCTCGAGGCGATGGCGCGGGCGCTGTTCAAGTCGTGGTTCGTCGACTTCGACCCCGTGCGGGCCAAGGCCGGAGGTCGTGCCCCGCGCGGAATGGACGCCGAGACCGCAACGTTGTTCCCGAGCGAGTTCGTTGAGTCGGAGCTGGGGCGTATTCCGACGGGGTGGAGGCTCGTTCCTGTTCGCGAGGTCTGCGCAGGAGTGTTCGACGGACCCCACGCTACTCCTCCGGAAGCGCAAAGCGGCACCATTTTCCTCGGCATCAGAAACTTCACTCCGACAGCCTTGGACCTCTCCGAGATCCGGTACATCTCCGAGGACGATTACCCCGCGTGGACCAAGCGCGTCGTACCGGCATCCCGCACATCGTCTTTACTTACAAGGCGACGTTGGGCTTCTTTGCCATGATCCCGCCCGGAATCCGGTGCTGCCTCGGACGCCGAACGGCGCTCGTCCGACCCCGTGAGGGGGCCATTGACGCGCATGTTCTGCTCGAGTGGTTCGTTGCGGGCCCATTCCAGGCGTTCCTACGCGCACACCGTCAGCCCGGTTCGACGGTCGATCGGATTTGGCTGAAGGACTTTCCCGGATATCCGGTTCTCCAGCCGCCAGCGGAACTTGTAGCGCGGTTCGAGACGGTGGCTGCCAGCCTCTGGGCGCGAATCCACGGGAACCAAGCGGAAGCTGCGACACTGATTTCAATGCGCGACGCGCTGCTGCCGCGCCTGTTCTCGGGCGAGCTGTCGGTCGCCCACGCAGAGCGCGAGTCGGAGGCTGTGGCGTGAACCGTACCGTTGCCAAGGTGGCCAAGATCCTCGGCGCAGATGTGTCGCAGGTCAAGGATTGGGCACGCCAGTTTGAAGAGCACCTGTCCGCTTACGCCAATCCGCCCACGGGAAGAGAGCGTGTGTTCCACGACGGCGATTTGCTGGTGCTGCTGCACGTTCAGCATCGCTGGAAGGCAGAGCCGGACGTCGAGTCCATCAAACTTGCGCTGAGTCGGGGCGAGCACCGTGAAGGTCCACTTGTCGAGCACCTCTACCTGCACACGCCCTTGCTCCAGGAACCGCCGGATGACATCGACGCAACGTGGCGCCACGGTGTCCTGCTCACGGGCGGCGCGCGATACGGGTATCTCGAACTGGCTCGGAACTACCGTCAGGTAGCCGAAGCCACGCTGCGGAAAGCGCTCGAGTTGGACGAGGTCGAGGAGTGGGCGTATCCGGTTCTCTTTGCCTATCGGCACGCGCTGGAACTGTATCTCAAGCTCATCGGGGAAATCGACGAGGTCACTCACTCGCTGCGCCGTTGCCTTCATCTTGTCGAGACGGGCAGAGGGTCGAAGCTGGCGTCGCCAATCCGTGAGTGGATTCTCGAGCTCGATGGGATTGATCCCGCGGGCACTGCGTTCCGCTACGCGGACGTTGGTGCCGACCGGTACTTTGAGTACTGGTTTGATTTGCGCCACTTTCAGTTCGCGATGGAACGAGTCTTTCGCGCCATCGACACTGAAGTCCTTCGGGTTGGTGCCATGGGTAGACCGGCGAAGAGCGCCCCTCGCAGGGAGAAGGAGCCATGACGACGCCGCCCACCGTCAGTGCGATAGACCTGCGAGCCGTCGAAGACATCTTCGGAATGGGCAGCGGCTACGTGCTCGACTTCAGTAACCGAACGTTCGGCGAGTTCTTCGCTGACCTCGGCATCGACATCGACCAGGAGTTCCCCGAAGGGTCGAAGTCCAACAGGCTGCGCGCCTTTCTGACGTCGTCCGATGCTCCTCGTGTCGCACAGGCGTTGGAGGCGCTTCTCGAACATCGAGGTACACGCGACGGCGATGACGCCTCGACCAACGTCGTGAAGGTGAAGAATTTGATCGCCCGCCTGCGGAAGGCACAGGTGGCGATGCTGCCAGTCACTCGGGCGGTCGATGTACTGAGCCTCGCATACGTTCACGAGCTGGAGATCAAGATCGACCAGCGCCTCTCGGCTGCGGATCTCGAGGGCGCCATCACCGCCGCACGGACGATGCTCGAGGCTGTGCTCGTTGAGCTGGAGAAGCAGCTCGCGGGAGCGACGGGAGACTACAAAGGCGATCTGCCGAAGCAGTTCAAGGCCGTAGCCAAGCAGGTCCGAATCGACGACGAGCGGACCGATCTCGACGACAACTTTAAACAAGTCGCGCGCGGGCTCGTGCAGGTGGTGAACGGGCTCGCCCCCATCCGCAACAAGATGAGCGACGGTCACGCCCGCGAGCGGAAGCCCGAGGCGCACCACGCCCGCGTGATCGTGAACGCGGCGAGGACCGTCGCGACGTTCCTCGTGGAGTCCTACCGCGCACAGCACGAACGGGGGCTGTTGTCCGCCTGGCCGAGCGCG
>JAGTJU010000017.1 GCA_022184915.1 Myxococcales bacterium
CGCCTCCTGGGGTCAGTCCGTGCTGCACGTAGCGCACGATCGCCGGATGCGACAGTTCCGACAGCATGGCCGCCTCTTCCTCGAAGCGCTCCGCGTTCGGCCCTTGGCGTTCGTAGAGCACCTTCAGGGCGACGTATTCGCCCGTTTGCAAGTCGCGCGCACGGTACACCGCCCCCATGCCGCCGTGACCAACCTCTTGTTCGGTCTCGAAGCGGCCCCCGTAGCGTTTCCCGTCGAACGAGGCCAATTGCACGATTTCGAGCGTATCATCGGCAGGGATCCAACGTGGCTTTAGGGCCTACACGCATCGTGCGTTTGTCCCGGAGTTGGCGCTGCGCAAATGTCAGGGGAGGTCGGCAAAGTCGAGGACTAACGCATTGGGCCAACTGGAATCGCGAGCGAGTCCACAGCCCTGAACAACCGGTGTGGCATGACCCAGCCTGAAGCAAGCGTCCGCATCGTGGCTGGCGGGGCGTGAGATTGTCTGAAGGGTGGGTCGGTCGTCATATGGTTGCCTAGGAAACTATGGCGTGCTATCCGTTGCTCTGCGGTTTACTGGCTCAGAGCCAGTCCGCCACCACACGCGAAGCGAGGATCCGGCACATGAACGAGCAACTGACCGCAACCGCCAAGGGATGCCTGGAGGCCGCGTACGCAGGCACCATGGACTTCCCTTCCATCGTCCGCGCGCTGATCGAAGCGGGGTTCGAGGGCTATGACGTCGACTACCGGCGCAGCACGTCCACGTACTTCCTGGCCACCGGCGAGAGCGTGCAGCTTCCTCTGCCAAAATCACACGCGAAAGTGGCGCCCGAATTCCGCGGCCGCGACGTCGAAAGCGCCGTGCGCGAGGCGCAGAACAAGGCTCCCGGCTACACGTACGCCGGCTTCTGCGCAAAGGTGAAGGCCGCGGGGTGCGCTGGCTACATGGTGTCTTTCCTTGGAAAGCGGGTCGTTTACTTCGGGCGCACGGCGGAGACGCATGTCGAGCACTTCCCGCAGTAAACCGCACAAACGCGGCCACAAGCCCGGCAAGGAAAATGACGTGACAAAGAGACCACAGACTCGGTCCAAGGTGAGTGAGCTCGAGGCACATCTCGGATACTGGTTCCGCTTGGTGTCGAACCATGTGTCTCACGCCTTCAAGGCGAAGGTGGAGGCACGCGGCGTGACGGTCGCCGAGTGGGTCGTGCTGCGCGCGTTGTTCGACGGGGACGGCATCAATCCGAGCGAGCTTGCGACGACGCTCGGGCTGACCCGTGGGGCCATCTCGAAGCTGGTGGCCCGACTTTTGGCCAAGGACCTCGTGTCGGTCCGCGACGACGTGCGCGATGGACGGGCGCAACTCGTCAGCCTGAAGGCGTCCGGGCGGCGTCTCGTTCCGAAGCTCGCGGCGCTGGCCGACAAGAACGATGCGGAGTCTTTCGCGCACCTCTCAAAGGAGGAACGGGCCTCGCTGCTCGCGACGCTCATGAGGGTTGCCAAGCACCTCGAGCTCCGGGGCGCGCCGATCGACTGAATGGGTGCGTTGCTGCCCGTGGTCAACGCCGGGGGACTCGCGATCTTCGACCGTGGCTTCGGGCCAAAGGAAATCCCCTGGCGTCAACGTGTCGGCGGTGTACACGAACTCATGTGTGCCCCGGTCC